>NZ_JBSGEL010000030.1:0-97202 GCF_053602875.1 Kitasatospora sp. NPDC004289
GTTGACGAGGTCGAGGCCTGGTTCCGTGCGCGGCCGGATCTTGAGCACCGGCTGGGCGGCGTCCTGCGGCAGTCGATCGACGAGGTGCTCGACGGCCGGCACACGGGTCTGTTCCTTCCGCAGCGCGCAGTTCCCCGCGCCCCCGGGGTGACCATCCACACAAGGCCCGGAGGGCACGCCGCGGCGTTGGGCGGTCGTTGAGAGCGTTTTCAGCGGGGTGGGACAGGCTGTTCCGGTGGAACGGGAATCAGACGCGCAGCCGCCGCGCGGCGGCGTAGGCGGCGGAGCGGTCCGCCGCGAGGCGGTCGAGCGGGGCGGCGATGCCGGGCGGCAGCCGGAGCGGGTCGAAGTCGGGCTCGGCGGCGGGGGCCTCGGCCCGGGACAGGGTCAGGGTGCCCAGGGTGACGGTCCGTCGGGAGGTCCAGCGGCGGGTGGGGTCGTGCACCTCGTCCGACCCCTCCGGAAGGTGGGCGAGGAGGTCGAAGCCGGCCGGGAGCTCGGCGGGCAGACCTGCCGTCAGGTAGTCCCGGGGTCGGGCCAGGGCCTCCTCGGCGGTCAACGGGGGCAACGGGCGGTGCGGCCGCAGACCGAGGCGGGCCCAGCGGGTGGTGCCGACGGCGTTCACCAGGCCGAAGGCGTGCGCCGAGTGGTACTCCAGGCCGGTGAAGCCGGCCGCCGGGCGGCCCTCCTGGGCCAGGGCCAGGGCCTCGGCGGCCTCGGGGTGGGCGGCCGCGTAGGCCGGGACGGCCGCGGGGTCGCCGGAGTTGGCGGCGCGCAGGAAGTCGACCATGTCGGCTCCGGTGCGCGCGAAGAAGACCGGCAGGGTGAACAGCACCAGGTCGAGGCCCCCGATCCGGACGGCCAGGCCGTGGTCGGAGGGTGCGCCGTCGTGGCCGTGCGGCCCGCCGAGGGTGCTGGAGAAGCGCGCGGTGGCGGAGGTGGCCGGGGCGGCGAAGAGCCCGGCGGTGCTGAGCGGCGGGGCGAGCGGGGAGGGCGTGAAGGTGCCCGCCGCCCAGCCGCCGCGGGCGTGCAGCAGCCGGTCACGGGGATCGGCACCGGTGGCCGAGGCGATCCGGTCGGCGAGCCGGGCGCCGTGGTCGGCGGTGGAGTTGCTGGTCATGGCCGTGACGGTAGGCGCGGGGCGGGGCCTGCGGATCGGTCACCGTATCGGTCGGGGCCGCGTGGTGAGGGAACGTCAGTGGGAACGGGGAGTGCGGAAGTGAAGCTGTACGGGCGGGAGCGGGAGCAGACCGAGCTGGCGGGGCGGCTGGCCGGGGCGCGTGCGGGCCGGGGGTCGGCCCTGGTGCTCTGGGGCGAGCCCGGCATCGGCAAGAGCGCGCTGATGGAGCGGGCCGCGGCCGGGGCGGAGGGCTTCACCGTGCTGGGCTGCCGGGGCAGCCGGATGGAGTCCGGGCTGGCCTTCGCCGCGCTGCACGGGATGATCTGGCCGGTGGCCGGGCGGATCGACGCCCTGCCGGAGCCGCAGGCGGTGGCGCTGCGCGGGGTGCTCGGCCAGGGCCGGGGCGGGGCCGATCACTTCCTGGTCTACGTCGCCGTCCTCACCCTGCTGTCCGAACTGGCCGCCGAGCGGCCGCTGGTGCTGCTGGTGGACGACGCCGCACAGCTGGACGACTCCACCGCCGCCTGTCTGGCCTTCGTCGCCCGTCGGCTCTCCGGCACACCGCTGGCGATGCTGATCGCCTCGCACACCGACCCGGCGGCCGGGGGCCGCTGGGAGGGCCTGCCGGGCCTGGCCGTCACGGGGCTGGCCGAGGCCGAGGCGGCCCGGCTGGTCAGGGCCGAGCTCCCGGAGGCCGACGGGCCGACGGTGCTGCGCGCCGTCCGGGAGGCCTGCGGGAACCCGCTGGCGCTGCTCGAACTCCCCTCCCTCCTGGGCGAGTCGGCGGAGCGCCTGGCGGTCGGTCCGCGCCTGCGGCACGCCTTCGGCGTCCGGACGGCCGAACTCTCGGCTCCCGCCCGGTCCCTGCTCCTGGTGCTGGCCGCCGAGGACCGGGGTGACCGGCACCTGGTGCGGCGGGCCGCCGCCGCCCTCGGGATCGGCCCGCAGGCCTGGGAGGAGGCACGGCGCTCGGGGCTGCTGACGGCCCGTGAGCAGGAGGTGGGGTTCCGGGCGCCGCTGATCGGGTCCGTGGTCTACGAGGCCGCGCCGTTCGCCGAACGGCAGGCCGCGCACCGGGCGCTGGCGGCCGCGCTGGGCGACGGCCCGGTCCACGGAGGGCTGCGGGCCTGGCACCTGGCGGCGGCCGCCGACCGGCCGGACGAGTCGGTGGCGGGCCTGCTGGAGGAGGCCGCGCACCAGGACCGCGCGGGCGGTGGCGGTGCCTCCGCGACCCGGGCGCTGCTGCGGGCCGCCGAGCTCTCCCCCTCTCCCTCGGACGCCGGGCGGCGCCTGGCCCTCGGGGCGCTCAGCGCCTGGGAGTCCGGGCAGGTGGAGCGGGCCGGGGAGCTGCTGGAGCGGGCCGGCCAGCTGGTGCCCGACGAGCTGGTCGCCGAGGCGAGCGGCGGGCTGGCGGGGCTGGCCGAGTTCGCCCACGGCGACCAGGAGTGCGCGCACCAGCTGCTGCTGCGCGACTCCCGAACGGTCTCCGAGCCGTCCCGGGCCCTGGAGCTGGCCGCCCTGTCGATGCGGGCCGGCTGGGCGGCCGGATCCCCCGAGCGGCAGGCCGCCGGGCTGGCCCGGGTCAACGAGCTGACCAGGGACGGCGGTTCGACCGAGGCGGTGGTGCTCGCCGAGCTGGCGCCGTGGTGGGGCACCGGCGGCTCCACCGGCCCGGTGCTCACGGACGAGGCGGTGGCCCGGCTGGGCGCGGTCTGCTGGCGGCTGGTGCCGCCCGGCCCGATCGCCGTGGCCTGGGGCGCCGAACGGCCGGTGGCGGAGGCCTTCGCCCGCAAGCTCGCCGAGCTGCGGCGCGGCGACGCGGCCAGCGCACTGGTCCTGACGGTGCCGCAGACCGCGACCCTGGACATCGTCTCCGGCCGCTGGGAGACGGCGGCCGCCAACGCCGCCGCGACGCTGCGGCTGGCCGAGGAGATCGGGGCCGGGCACGCCGCCTCGCAGTGCCGCAACTCGCTGGCCTGGCTGGCGGCACTGCGCGGCGATGACCGAGGCGTCTCCGAACTCACCTCCGTCACCCTGGAGTTGTCGGTCCCGCGACGGGTACGGGCGCTGACCGCGGCCGCGTACTGGAACCAGGGGCAGGCCGCGCTGTACGCCGGACGGGCGGAGGAGGCCCTGGAGCGGCTGGTCCGGCTGGCCGAGCCCGGCCACCAGGCGGCGCACCCCACCTTCGCCCTGCTGGCGGCCGCCGACACGGTCGAGGCCGCCGTCCGGGCGGGCCGGCCGGAGGCCGGGGCGGCCGCCTTCGCCACCCTCGCCTCCTGGGCCCGGCGGACGGGCGTGGCCTGGGCGGTGGCGGCCGCGCACCGCTGCGCGGCGGTGCTCGACGGCAGGTGGGCGCAGGAGTGCTTCGAGCGGGCGCTCGCGGTGCCGGGCGCGGGCGAGCGTCCGTTCTGCCACGCGCGGACGCACCTGCTCTACGGCGAGTGGCTGCGGCGGACGCGGCGGCGGGCCCGGGCCCGGGTGCACCTGGCGGAGGCGGCGGGAGTGTTCCGGGAGCTCGGCGCGGCACCACTGCTGGCGCGGGCCTGCGGAGAACAGGACCTGACGGCCGCTCAGGGCCGTCCGGCCGAGGAGGAGGGCGGCCTGACGGCCCAGGAACTCCGGGTGGCCCGACTGGCCGCCGAGGGCCTGACCAACCGGGAGATCGCCGCCCGCCTCCTGATCAGCCCCCGCACCGTGGGACACCACCTCTCCAACGTCTTCGCCAAACTCGGCATCATCGCCCGCACCGAGCTGGCCCGGATCGACTTCGCCAACGGCCTCCGCCTGGTCGCCTGAAGAGCGGTCACCCCGGGGGCGCGGGGAACTGCGCGAATCGGAAGACACAGACCCGTGTGCCGGGTACGGACAACCACTTGCACGTGAGGCTCCGTACCCGGCACACGGTCTCCCTCTTCCGATTCGCGCAGTTCCTCGCGCCCCCGGTTTGTCCCCTACCCGCGCCGCCCGGAGGGCACTGGGCGGCCCTGCGCGGCCCGGAGGGGATGACGGATTCGGTGACCGATGTGCCCGGGTGGGCGGCTGCCTAGGTTCGGTGGCATGAACGACACCGTCCTGACCACCGTCATCGTCGGGGGCGGCTCCGCCGGAGCCGTGCTCGCCGCCCGCCTGACCGAGGATCCCGCCCGCCGCGTGCTGCTGTTGGAGGCTGGCCCCGCCTACGCCCCCGGCGGCTACCCCGCCGAGGTCGCGTCCAGCAGCTTGCTGGGCGGCTGGACGGGGCACGACTGGGGGTACCGGTCCGAGCCCGGGGTGATCGGGCATCCGGTGGAGGCGTTCCGCGGGAAGGTGCTCGGCGGGAGCTCGGCCGTCAACGGGTCGGTCGCGGTGCGGGCCCTGCCCTCGGACTTCGCCCGCTGGGCGGCCCGCGGGCTGGAGGGCTGGTCGTACGAGGAACTGCTGCCCGCCTTCCGGGCCTTGGAGACCACGGCGGCGGGCGCCGAGGAGCTGCACGGCCGCTCGGGCCCGCTCCCGGTGACCCAGCTGGGCCGGGAGGACCTCAGCCCGATGCAGCGCGCGTTCGTCGACGCGGCGCTGGCCGTGGGCCTGCCGCCGGTGGAGGACTTCAACGGTGCCGAGCCGCACGGCGTCGGCCCGTACCCGATGAACGTCCGGGACGGGGTCCGGGTGAACACCGGGATGGCGTACCTGACCGAGGAGGTCCGGGCCCGGCCGAACCTGACGGTCCGTAACGGGGCGCTGGTCGACCGGGTGCTGTTCGACTCCGGGCGGGCGGCCGGGGTGCTGCTCGCCGACGGCACCGAGGTCCGGGCCGCCGAGGTGATCCTCAGCGCGGGAACGTACGGCAGCGCGGCGATCCTGCTGCGTTCGGGCATCGGCCCGGCCGAGGAGCTGGCGGAGCTGGACGTGCCGGTGGTGGCCGACCTGCCGGTGGGGCGGCGGTTGCAGGACCATCCGTTCTTCTACAACGCCTACGCGGCGGTGCCGGAGCTGATCGGCGCGCAGACGCCGGTGATCGGCGCCAAGGTCTGGACCGCCGGATCGGGCGCCGCCGAAGGCGAGTTGGACCTGCACGTCACCGCGACCCACCTGTTCGACCACGCCACCAGCCCGACCGGGGTCGGGTACGTGCTGGCCGTCGCGCTGGTGCGCCCGGCGTCGGTGGGACGGCTCTCCCTGGTCAGCCGCGACCCGGCGGCCCCGCCCCGGATCGACCTCAACTTCCTGGCCGAGCCCGAGGACCGCCGCCGACTGGTCGAGGGCGTGCGGCTGGCCCGCCGGATCGGCGCTGCCGAGCCGCTGGCCGCGCTGGCGGAGCGCGAGCTCAACCCGGGCCCGCAGGCGGTGGACGACGCCGCGATCGAGGCGGCGGTGCTGGCCACCCTGGACACCTACCACCACCCCACCTCCACCGCGCCGATGGGCGCCGAGGACGACCCGACGGCCGTCACCGACCGACTGGGCGCGGTGCGCGGGGTGGCCGGGCTGCGGGTGGTGGACGCCTCGATCCTGCCCGACGTCCCGTCGGCCGCCACCAACCTCACGGTGATCGCGGCCGCCGAGCACATCGCCCGACAGATCTGAACTCCCTTCCGAGGAGGAGCACATGAGCAACGAGTACGAGCACATCGTGGTCGGCGCCGGTTCGGCCGGAGCCGTGGTCGCCCGCCGCCTGGTGGACGCGGGCCGCCGGGTCCTGCTGCTGGAGGCCGGGCCGGCCGACGAGAACGAGGCGATCCACGACCCCACCGGGTCGATCCGGCTCTGGGGCAGCGACTGGGACTGGGCCTACGCCACCGAGCCGCAGACCGAGGCCGAAGGCCGCCGCCTGCCGTGGCCGCGCGGACGGACCCTCGGTGGGTCGAGCTCCTTCAACGGCATGATCTACGTCCGGGGCGCCGCCGCCGACTACGACTCCTGGGCCTACCAGGGCGCGGCCGGCTGGTCCTGGCGGGACGTCGAGCCGTACTTCCGCCGGATGGAGGACTTCGACGGCGGCCCGGACGGCGGCCGGGGCACCGGCGGCCCGCTGCACGTCCAGCGCAACCCCGGCCCGGACGCCCTGGTGCGGTCCTGGGTGGACGCCGCCGGGCAGTACGGGCTGCCGTTCAACGAGGACTACAACAGCGGCGGCCAGCACGGCGTCAGCTACACCCAGCACACCATCAAGGACGGCCGCCGCCAGTCCACTTGGGTCGCCTACGGCCACGCCGTCCGGGACAACCCGCTGCTGACCGTGGTCACCGGTGCGCTGGTGACCCGGGTCGTGGTCGAGGGCGGCCGGGCGGCCGGGGTCGCCTACACGGTCGACGGACAGCAGACGGTGGCCCGGTCGGCGGGTGACGTGGTGCTCTCCGGCGGGGTGTTCGGCACCCCGCAGCTGCTGATGCTCTCCGGCCTCGGCCCCGCGGACCACCTGCGCTCCTTCGGGCTGCCGGTGCGCGCCGACCTGCCCGGCGTCGGGCAGAACCTGCAGGACCACTGGTCGGCCCCGCTGGTCTGGCGGTCGAAGCGTCCGCTGCCGGCCTGGGCCGCGCAGGGCCTGGAGGCGCAGTACTTCGCCTCCTCCCGCCCTGGGCTGGTGGTGCCCGACGTCCAGCCGCTGTTCCTCTCCTTCCCCTACCCGGTGCCGGGGGCCGAGCTGCCCGAGCACGGCTTCTCCGCCGTGGGCCAGCTGCTGCACCCCTACAGCCGGGGCGAGCTGCGGCTGCGCTCGGCCGATCCGTCGGTGCCTCCGGTGCTGGACCCACGGGTGTTCTCCGACCCGCGGGACCTGGAGACCCTGACCGACAACCTGGAGCAACTGCGGGAGATCGCCGGGCAGTCAGCGCTGCGGGAGTGGAACGACGGCGAGGTGCTGCCGGGCCCCGGCACCGCCACCCGGGCCGCGCTGCGCGAGCACGTCCGCGCCACCGTGGTCTCCGGCCACCACCAGGTCGGCACCGCCCGGATGGGCCTGGACGCGCTGGCCGTGGTCGACCCCGAGCTGCGGGTGCACGGAGTGGCCAACCTGCGGGTGGCCGACGCCTCGGTCATGCCGCACGAGACCACCGGCAACACCAACGCCCCGAGCATCATGATCGGCGAGAAGGCCGCCGATCTGCTCCTGGGCCGCACCGCACCCTTCTTCCAGGGGAGTTGACGAGACCTCATGCCCACCACCGTCACCGCCGCGGTCACCCGCGCCGCCGATTCCGGCTTCCGACTGGAGACCCTGACCCTGGAGGACCCGCGCCCGGACGAGGTGCTGGTCCGCTACGCCGCCGCCGGGCTCTGCCACACCGACCTGGAGGCCGCCGCCGGCCGCCTGCCCACCCCGCACCCGGTGGTGCTGGGCCACGAGGGCGCGGGCGTGGTGGAGGCCGTCGGTGCGGCCGTCACCGGCTTCGCCCCGGGCGACCGGGTCGTGCTCAGCCTGGACTCCTGCGGGAGCTGCCCCAACTGCCAGGCCGGACAGCCCGCTTACTGCGAGCACCACCTCCCGCTGAACTTCCACTCCCGCCGCGCCGACGGCTCGGTGGGGCTGCGGGACGCGGCCGGAGAGCCCGTCCACGACCACTTCTTCGGCCAGTCCTCCTTCGCCTCGCACGGTCTGGCCCACCCGCGCGGCCTGGTGAAGGTGCCGGACGGGCTGCCGTTCGAGACGCTGGCCCCACTGGGCTGCGGGGTGATCACCGGCGCCGGGGCGGTGCTCAACTCGCTGCGGGTCGCGGCGGGTGCCACGGTGGCGGTCTTCGGCCTGGGCGCGGTCGGCCTGGCGGCACTGATGGCCGCCTCGGCCTGCGGCGCGGCGCGGATCATCGCCGTCGACCGCAATCCCGAACGACTGTCACTGGCCGAGGAGTTGGGCGCAACCGACCGGGTGGACGCGTCCCGCGACGATCCCGTCGAAGCCGTCCTGGAGCTCACCGGCGGGCGCGGGGTGGACCACGGCGTGGAGTCCACCGGCGTGGTCGAGGTGATGAACGCCGCCGTCGCGGTGCTCGCCCCGCTGGGCTCCGCCGCAGTGCTCGGCGTGGCCGGACTGGAGGCCGAACTCCGCTCCAACGCCTTCGAGTTGCTCAAGGGCCGGAGCATCCGGGGATCGGTGATGGGGCATCAGGCGCCCGGCCTGCTGATCCCCCGGCTGCTGGAGCTGCACCGGCGGGGCCGCTTCCCGCTGGAGCGCCTGGTCACCGGCTACCCCCTGGCGCAGATCGACCGCGCGGTGGCGGACGTCCGGGCCGGCCGGACGGTCAAGGCCGTTCTGCGGCACGGGTCATGACCGTCCGCCGTCCGGCCCGGACCGCCTTCCTGGCCCTCGCGCTGCTGTACCTGGCCGCGGCCTGGACCCCGCTCGGCCAGCGGGCCGAGAACGCCCTGATCGTCGGCTACGCGGACGGCGCCCGGATCCTCCCGGCCGTCGAGTCCTGGGGGCCGCCGCCGCTGGTCCACGAGTACGCCACCCTCGCGGCGGCCCTGACGGTGATCGCCGTCCTGACGGTGGCACGGCGCAGCTGGCGCGAGGGGGCCGCCGCCGTCCTGACCGTCGCCGGCACCCTCGGGACGGCGGAGCTGGCCGGCAAGACCCTGCTGCCCCGCCCGGACCTGGTCGGCGCCGAGCAGCAGCTGCTGGCGGCGAGCTTCCCGAGCGGCCACGTGGCGATCGCCGCGGCCCTGGCCCTGGGTCTCGCCCTGGTGACCCCGGAGCGGCAGCGGCCGCACGTGGCGGCGGCCGGCGCCCTCTGGGTGGCGGTGACCGCCGGAGCGGTGCAGGCCCTGTACTGGCACCGGCCCAGCGACGTGCTCGGCGCCGTCCTGCTGGCCTGCGGCGTCCGCCTCGCCGCCGGGCGACTGCTCCTCCCCACCCTCACCGACCCCGGCACCGCCGTCCGCCTGCCGGCGCTGCGCGCCCCGCTGCTGCTCGCCGTCCCGGTCGCGTACGCCGCGGCCAGTCGGCAGGACGGGCTGCTGCGCCCGCTGGCCTTCGCCCTGGCTGCCTGGCTCTGCGCCGTCCTGACCCTTCGAACTTCCCTGCTCACCAGCAGGGTTGACCACCCCCGCGGCGCCCGCCGCACACCCACCGAGGAACGTCCATGAACAGCACCACCGGCCGCAAGGCCGCCCTCGCCGCGACGGCCACCGCCGTCGCGGTCACCTCCCTCACCTCGCTGGCCCCGGCCGTCGCCGAGGACCGGCACGGCTCCGAGCCCAAGCCCACCGTGGTCCTGGTGCACGGCGCGTTCGCCGACGCCTCCGGCTGGAACGACACCGCCGACCGGCTGCGCCGCCTGGGCTTCCCGGTCAAGGCGGTGGCCAACCCGCTGCGCGGCCCGGCCAACGACGCGGCCTACCTGCAGGGCCTGCTCAAGGGCGTCAAGGGCCCGAAGATCCTGGTCGGCCACTCCTACGGCGGCGCCGTCATCACCAACGCCGCCCCCGGCATCGCCGACGTCAAGGCCCTCGTCTACGTCGCCGCCTTCATGCCCGCCGAGGGCGAGTCGCTCGGCGGCCTGCTGGCCGGGGCCGGTGCGCCGGACCTGCCCGCCCAGCCCTTCGAGTACACCCGCCCGGACGGCACCGTCTCCACCGAGATCGCGCTCGACCCGGAGCGGTTCCGCGACACCTTCGCCGCCGACGTCCCGGCCGGGGCGGCCGCGCAGATGGCGGCCGCCCAACGGCCCATCGCCGCCGAGGCGTTCGGCCAGCCGCTGAAGCAGGCCGGCTGGAAGACCGTCCCGACCTGGGTGCTGGTGGCCAGGAACGACCACGCCCTGCCGCCCGCGCTCCAGCGCACCATGGCGGCCCGGGCCAAGGCCCGCACCACCGAGGTCGCCAGCTCGCACGCCCTGATGGTCAGTCACCCCGGGGCCGTCGCGGACGCCGTCCGCGACGCGTACCGCAGCACCCGCTGACCCCCGTCGCGGGCCCGCCCCGGGGCCCGCGACCCCTCGAAGCGACGAAAGAACCACCGTGACGGACAAGCACTTCCTCGCCCTCTCCGGCAGCCTGCGGCACTCCTCGCACAACACCGGCCTGCTGCGCGCCCTGCAGGCCCTCGCCCCGGCGGGCGTCACCGTCGAGCTGCACCCCGGCCTCGGCGCCCTGCCGTTCTTCGGCCAGGACCTGGAGGAGGGCCCGGCCCCGGCCGCCGTCGCCGAACTGCGGCGGCGCGTGAAGGCCGCCGACGGCCTGCTCATCGCCACCCCCGAGTACAACTCCGCGATCCCCGGCGTGCTGGTGAACGCCCTGGACTGGCTCTCCCGCCCGTCCGAGGAGCACCAGACGCCGGTGCTGCGGGACAAGCCGACCGCGATCCTGGGCGCCTCGCCGTCCCGGTTCGGCACCGCCCGGGGCCAGCTGGTGCTGCGTCAGATCCTGCACCGCACCCAGAGCCGCGTGGTGGCCCACCCCGAGGTCACCGTCTTCGAGTCGCACCGGCGGTTCGCCGCCGACGGCTCCTTCGTGCACGACGACTTCACCGACAGCCTGCTCCGCGCGCTGCTGGCCGAGCTCGTCCTGCTGACCGAACTGACCGACCTGACCGAGCGTCACTCCCACACCTCCTGAGGACTCCCGTGCACCACGCCCGACACCTGATCAACGGCGAGTGGACCGACTCCGCCCGTCGCACCGAGTCGTTCAACCCGGCCACCGGCAAGGCGCTCGGCACCTTCGCCGACGGCGGCGCCGAGGAGGCCCGGGCCGCGATCACCGCCGCCCGCACCGCCTTCGACACCACCGACTGGGCCCGGGACCGGCAGCTGCGGGCCCGCGCCCTGTTCGAGCTGGCCGACCGGCTCGCCGCCCGGCGCGAGGAGTTCATCACCCTGCTGGCGCGCGAGAACGGCAAGGTCCTGGCCGAGGCCGCCTTCGAGATCGACCTCACCGTCCCCAAGCTGCGCTACTACGCCTCGCTCGCGCTGAGCGACCACGGCAGCGCGGCCGAGGTCCGGCCGGGTCTGTACTCGATGACCCTGCGCGAGCCGGCCGGGGTCGCCGCCGTCATCGCCCCCTGGAACTCCCCGGTGGTGCTGGCCGTCCGCTCCTTCGCCCCGGCCCTGGCGGCCGGCTGCACCGTGGTGATGAAGCTGCCCGGCCAGACCGGCCTGGTCAACGGGCTGCTCAGCGAGGTGATCGCGGAGACCGCGAGCCTGCCCGCCGGGGTGGTGAACGTCTTCACCGAATCCGGCAACGACGGCGCGCCCCTGCTGGTCTCCTCCCCCGAGGTGGACGTGCTCAGCTACACCGGCTCCACCGTGGTCGGACGGATCATCATGGCCGCCGCCGCCCCCACGCTGAAGCCGCTCTCGCTCGAACTCGGCGGCAAGAGCCCGATGCTGGTCTTCGACGACGCCGACCTGGACGCGGTCGTGCCGGTGCTCACCAAGGCCGTCACCACCTTCACCGGTCAGTTCTGCATGACCGGCAGCCGGATCCTGGCGCAGCGCGGCATCGCCGACGAGCTGCGCCGCCGGATGTCCGACGCACTGCGGGCGGTGAAGGTCGGCCCCGGGGACGATCCGGCCAGCGAGATGGGCCCGATGATCGACGAGGCCAACGCGCGGCGGGTCGAGCGGATGGTGGACGAGGCCGCGGAGTACGCGACGGTGCTGGTGCGGGGCGAGCGCGACGGCGCCTTCCTCTCCCCCTCGCTGGTCGAGGTCGCCGACCTGGACGCCCCGATCGTCCAGCGCGAGGTCTTCGGGCCGGTCGCCACCTTCGAGGTCTTCGACACCGAGGAGCAGGCCGTCGCCCGGGCCAACGCCACCGAGTTCGGCCTGGCCGCCTCGATCTGGACCCGGGACGTGGACCGGCCGCTGCGGGTCCAGCGCGAGCTCAAGGCGGGCACGGTGTGGACCAACACCTGGGCCGTGGTGCACGACATGTTCGAGGAGGGCGGCTTCAAGCAGAGCGGCCTCGGGCGGCTCAACGGGGTGCGCGGCCTGGAGGAGTTCCAGGAGGTCAAGCACCTGGTCCACGCGGCCCCGCGGAGCTGACCACGCCGTGGAACCGCCCCGCTGGAAGACGGCGGTGGTCTCGGCCGTCGCCGTCTTCCCGATCTCCCTGCTCGCCGCGGCGTTCCTGACGCCGCGTCTGACCGGTCTCCCGCAGGCGGCCAGGTCAGCGGTCTTCGCCGTGCTGTTCAGCCTGCTGATGACCTACGTCTGCCTCCCCCTGGTCACCCGCGCGCTGCGCCGGTGGCTCCACCCCTCGCGTGAGGAACACCCCATGACCACCGCCGTCATCGGTACCGGGAACATCGGCCGCCGCCTGGCCGCCGACCTCGTCACGGGCGGCTCGCCCGTCCTGCTGGCGGGCACCGACCTCGCCGCCACCCGGGACCTGGCCGCCGAACTCGGCCCCCTGGTCACCCCGCTGACGGTCGACCAGGCCGTCGAGCAGGCCGACGTGATCGTCTTCGCGGTCTGGCTCGACACCACCCGGGAGCTCTTCGCCCGGTACGGCGAGCGGCTCTCCGGCAAGATCCTGGTCGACCCCTCCAACCCGATCGCCCCCGACGGCCACGGCGGCTTCGCCAAGACCATCGGCCCCGAGGAGTCGGCCGGCCTCCTGCTGGCCGCCCTCACCCCGCCGGGCGCCCGCCTGGTGAAGGCCTTCGGCACCCTCTCCGCCGACACCCTGGCTGCGGCCGCCCACCGCACCCCGGAGCGCGCCGTAGGCTTCTACGCCGCCGACGACGAGGCCGCGGGCACGGTGGTCGCGGCCCTGATCACGGCCGCCGGCTTCGACCCCGTCCCGGTCGGCGGGCTCGACCAGTCCCTCCGCATCGAGGTCTTCGGCGACCTGCACGAGTACGGCGCCCTGGGCCGGACGGTCACCCGCACCGAGGCGCTCGCCGCGCTCTGAACCCGCGTGAACGGCCCTTCCCCGCACGGGGGAGGGCCGTTCGGTCATGCCCGGACCGCGGCCAGCCGCCGCTCCAGGGCGGCCCGGCACTCGGGCCACTCCTCCGCGGTCACCGAGTACATCGCCGAGTCGCGCAGACGGCCCTCCTCCCCCGGGGCCCAGGACAGCGACCAGTTCCGCAGCACCCCTTCGAACCGCGCGCCGACCGAGGCGATCGCCGCCCGCGACCGGGCGTTGCGCGCGTCGGTCTTGAGGTCGACCCGGGCCACGCCCCACTCCTCGAAGGCGTGCCGGAACAGCAGGTACTTGGACTCCCGGTTCACTCCGCTGCCCTGGGCGGAGGCCGCGAGCCAGCTGAAGCCGACCTCGACAGCCCGAAGGCCCTCGCCCGACGGCCAGGGCCGCGGATCCCAGAAGGCCGTGGCCCCGACCGCCCGGCCGGTGGAGACCCGGATCTGGGCGAACGGCACCAGCTTCCCGGCTGCGGCGCGGGCGAGTTGGGTGTCGATGTAGTCCTCCACCCCGTCCGCCGTCGGCACCCAGGTGTAGCCGTAGGAGCCGCGCTCCTCCGTCACCGCCTCGGCCAGATCGGCCGCATGACGCCGCGTCAGCGGCTCCAAGCTCACGTACGCACCGGTCAGTACCGGCGCCTCCCCCGGGAAACCCATCTGCCCAGCCTTCCAGACGTGCCGTCAACTGTCGCGCCGCATCCACCTGGTGGAAGCCGGCAGGCTTCACGGCGGACTACATATGCAGTCCATCGACATATAAAGAGAAATGACCTATGTTCATCGCAAGGCACGGCCGGTCCGCGACCGGCCCCGCCGTCGACCCGAGGGAGGACACCCGTGCACCACCGTTCCCGTACGCCCAAACTGCTCGGCACCGCCATCGCCGCCGCGCTGGGCATCGGCGTCGGCGTACCGCCAGCCTTCGCCGGAGCGCCGGCCGAAGGGCTGCCGATCACCATCAGCGCCGACACCGACCCGGTGCCCGCGCTGGTGGCCGGCACCGGCACCGAGGCGCCCCAGCTGGTCACCGGACTGGACGAGGCGGCCCCGGGTGCCGACCCGGCCGAGGCGGCCCGGGCCTACCTGGCCGCCCACCGGGACCGCTACCGCGTCGACCCGGCGCAGCTGGTCGTCACCGCCGTGGAGCGGCCGGCGGACGGCCGGCGGACCGTCAGGTTCGAGCAGCGGCACGCCGGTCTGCCGGTCTTCGGCTCCGCCTACCTGGTGCACCTGACCGGGGAGGGCGCCGCGCAGCGCGTCGAGTCGGCCGGCGGCAAGTACTTCACCGGCCTGACCGCCTCCACCGTCCAGGGCGCCCCCGACGAGGTGCTGCGCGGACTGGCGCTCGCCTCGGTCGAGGCCGGCCCGGCCCGGACGGGGCTCACCGCCGAGGACCGGGGCCAGGTCGTGCTGCCCGGTGGCGGTGGCCGGCTGGTCCGGCACTTCACCCTGCACGGCAGCGACCGGGCGGTCTGGGAGGGCAGGGCCCGCGAGGTCTACGTGGACGCCGCCACCGGCGCGGTCGCCCTCTCGGTGGCCTCCCGGAGCGGCTCCGGCACCCCGGCGGCCGCCGCACCGGCCCCCGCACCCGGTCTCACCCCCGCCGTCGGCACCGCACCGGACGTGCACGGCCGCCCCGTCCCGGTGAACATCGCCCGACTGCCCGACGGCAGCTACCAGTTGATCGACCTCACCCGCCCCGCCCGGCTCACCGTCTACGACGCCGGCGGCCGGGCGGCGGATGACCTTCCCACCAAGCTGCCCGCGGACGTCCTGCCCGTGGCCTCGCCGACCCCCGACTTCCCGGCCTCGACGGCCGCCACCGGCGCCGCCGAGGCGCAGCGCAACGCCGCCGCCGTGTACGACTTCTTCCACGACCGGCTCGGCCGCAACGGCATCGACGGCGCCGGCGGCCCGATCGACGCCGTGGTGAACGTGACCGACTGGGACGGCAGCAGCCTGGCCAACGCCTTCTGGGGCAGCGGGCGGATGACCTACGGCGGCGGCAACGCCAAGTACTTCCCGTTCGCCACCGCGCTCGACGTCTCCGGCCACGAGATGACCCACGGCGTGATCGGGAGCACCGCCAAGCTGGTCCAGCGCGGCCAGTCGGGCGCCCTCGACGAGGCCCTCGCCGACTACTTCGGCAACGCGGTGGAGGTCACCGCCCGGGGCATCCCGATGACCGACCCGCAGGCCGCGCTGCTCGGTGAGACGCTCTGCCGCACCGGCACCCCGGAGGCCTGCGCGACGCGACGCTTCGACCTCGGCCGCAGCACGGTGAACGACTACGTCGGCTTCCCGGAGAGCTTCACCCAGGAGAGCGTGCACGACAACGCGGACATCGTCGGCGGCGCCCTCTGGGACATCCGGCGCACCCTGGACCCGCTGCTCGCCGACCGGCTGGTGTACCGGACGGTCACCGAGTACCTCACCCCGCTGGACAGCTTCGTCGACACCCGGCACGCGGTGCTCGCGGCCGGCCGCTCGCTCGGCCTGACCAAGGCCCAACTCCGTTCGGTGACAGCCGCGTTCGACGCCCACGGGATCAAGGACGGCTGGGAGCGGCGGATCGGCATGGACAACCGCACCGTGCTCGACTCGCTCGTCGGCGGCACCGAGAACCGGGTGGACGTGGCCGGCGGACGCTGGGTGATGCCCACCGACCGGGGCGGTTTCATGGGCGTGCTCACCGGCAGGGTCGGCAGCTCCGCCGAGCCGGTCCTGCTCAGCCCGGCCGGGGACCGCGCCTCGCACCTCGCCCCCGCCACCGACGGCACCTCGGCGGCCTGGGTCGTCCAGCGCCCGACCGACTCCGGCAGGCCCTCCTGGTCGGTGGTGGTCCGGCCCCTCGACGGCGGCACCCTCCGCACCGTGCACAGCGCCACCGACGCGATGGTCACCAAGGTCCGGGTCTCCGGCCGCCACGTCGCCTTCACCGCACTGGACTTCTCCACCGGCCGCACCCGGCTCTGGCTCTCCGCCGACGGAGCGGCGGCCGCGCCGGTCGAGCTGCCCGACGGCCACGCCGCGGAGGCCCCCGCCCTCCGCGGCGACCTGCTCGCCTTCACCGACCGCTGGGAGGAGAACGGGCGCACCCTGCGGGCCCAGACCGTCCGCTCCCTGGCCACCGGCAAGGTGGTCGCCCGCTACGTCCTGGGCGGCGCCGACGGTGCCCAGGAGACGGAGGTCTCCCACACCCTCTTCACCTCGGACCGGCTGCTCTGGCTGGAGACGCCGAGCGACCGCAGCCGCGGCACCTCGATCCGCTCCGCCGCCACGGACGGCTCCGGCGTGACCGACCTGTTGACCGGCAGCTCCTCCGATCCGCGCCGGATCGACGAGTTGACCGCCTCCGACCAGGCCGTCACCTTCGCCTACGGCTTCGTGACCCCGAGGACCCGCAAGATCCTCAACAGCGACCTGCCCAAGCTCTGGCAGTTCCCCGTCACCGGCGGTACCCCGCAGCGCCTGTCCTGCAACCGGGCCGGCCAGTACATGCCCGCCGCCGACCGGGGCACCCGGGTGCTCTGGACCGACTCCACCCCCGGCCGCACCGACCTGGTGGTGCGGGACCGGCCGGCCGTCAGCTGCTGAACCGTCAGCCGACCGGCCGGAGGCCGGGCCCGGGGACCAACCCCCGGGCCCGGCCTCCGGCCCTTCCTCCGCTTCGGCCTCAGGCGCGGGAGACGGACTGAGGGAAGGCGAAGACACCGTCCGGGTCGTAGGTGCGCGAAACCGCCTTCAGGCGGGGGAGGTTGGCGCCGTAGTAGGCGGTGCCCCAGTCGGGGAGGGTCGCGTCGATGTAGTTGACGTAGGCGCCGGTGGCCCCGAGGGCGGCCAGGCCGTCGCGGACGGCGTCGACCGAGGCGGTGACCTGCTGCTGGTTCGCACGGGTGGCGCTCGCGTACACCTGGGCGGAGGCCAGCGCCGAGCGGTGCGGGAACGCCGTTGCGCCGGGGGCGAGTTCGGCCACCGCTCCGCCGAGGGAGTCCAGCAGCAGGTCCAGGCCGGTGCGGCCGTCGAGCAGCGCGACCAGGCGGCCGGCGTCGACGGCGGAGCCGAGCATCCGGGAGACCGCGACGAAGGAGGCCCGGGGCAGGCGGCCGCCCTCGGAGACGGGGTGGCACTGGGCGATGGTGTCGTTGGCGCAGCCGGCCATGTACTTCATCGCGTCGAGGTAGCTCTTGGCCTGCGCGGTGCGGGTGGTCGGCGGCACGCCGACGCGCGCGACCAAGTCGTCCAGCAGCGGGGAGAGTTCGGCCGGGGAGCCGACGTAGCAGCCGCCCGCACGGGCGGTGGGCGGGGTGCCGCCGGAGACCACGCAGTTGGACCAGAGCTCGGGCGGGGCCTCGGCGATCCACTGCTGCCAGGCACCCACCAGCTCGGCCGCCGAGCCGGCCGGGAAGCGGAGCGCGAAGACGGTGAGCTCGGGCGCGGGGGCGGTGCGGAAGGTGAAGGAGGTGACCACGCCGAAGTTGCCGCCTCCGCCGCCGCGCAGCGCCCAGTAGAGGTCCGGCTCGCACTCCTCCGAGACCGTGAGCACCCGGGAGTCCGCCGTCACCAGCTCCGCGCCCACCAGGCGGTCGCAGGTCAGCCCGTACCTGCGGGCCAGCACGCCGATGCCGCCGCCGAGGGTGAGCCCGCTGACGCCGACGGTCGGGCAGGAGCCGGCCGGGAGCAGCCGGCCGGCCGCGGCCAGGGCCGCGTAGACCTCGATCAGCCGGGCCCCGGCTCCGACCCGGGCGGTTCCGTCGGCGCCGACCTCGACCCGGGCCATCGGGCGCAGGTCCATCACCAGGCCGTCGGCGGGCACGCTGTAGCCGAGGTAGCTGTGGCCGCCGCTGCGGGCGGCGATCGGGACGCCGTGGCCCCGGGCGGCGTCCAGGCACCACTGGACGTCCTGCGCCGAGGTGCAGGACGCGACGGCGGCCGGGTACTGACGGTCGTTCAGCTCGTTGTAGCCGAGCCGGGCCACCGGGTAGCCCTGGTCGGAGGGCAGCAGCAGCCGCCCGTCCAGCCGGTCCTTGAGCGCGGCCCAGTCCGGCGGTTCCGCGCGGTCTCCCCCGGGCGCGGCCCAGGCCGCCCGCCCGCCCGTCGCCACCAGTCCGCCGCCCAGCCCCAGCGCGGTCAGGAACCCCCGTCGGCCGATCGTCATCCGCTCGCTCCTCCCGGTCGCCGCCATCCTCACCCGCCGCAGGCCCGCGCCCCCGCAGGCTCGACCGCCCGCACCGCCGGGATCACCTCTACGGGCGGCGACTCACCCGTACGGGTCGACGCCCGCGCCTGCGGTTTCCGCTCCGCGCGCCCGGGGATGATCGTCGCCGACCACGGCGATCCGGCGTGGGCGACCAGAGAAGGGCACGAGGCATGGCACAGGGCACCGTCAAGTGGTTCAACGCGGAGAAGGGGTTCGGCTTCATCGAGCAGGACGGCGGCGGGCCGGACGTCTTCGTGCACTTCTCCGAGATCCAGGGAGCCGGCTACCGGAGCCTCGAGGAGGGCCAGCGGGTCGAGTTCGAGGTCGGCCAGGGACAGCGGGGCCCGCAGGCGCAGCAGGTGCACGTGATCTGACCCGCCCGGGACGGCGGGGGCGGGGGCGGGACCGAAACCGGTGACCCCGCCCCCGCCGTCCCGCGTTCGCGGCCGGCCGTCACCCGCCGAGGGCCTCCTCGTCGGACTCCCAGCGCAGCAGGTCGCCCGGCTGGCAGCCGAGCGCCTCGCAGAGCGCGGCCAGCGTCGCGAAGCGGACGGCCTTGGCGCGGCCGTTCTTGAGCACCGCCAGGTTGGCGGGGGTGATCCCGACCCGGTCCGCGAGCTCGCCCACCGACATCTTCCGGCGGGCCAGCATCACGTCGATGTCGACCACGATCGGCATCAGATCACCTCGTCCAGCTCGGCGCGCAGCTGCGTCGCCTGGTCGAGCAGCATCCGCAGCACGAGCACCACCAGCGCCACCCCGAGGATCGCCAGGCCGATGCCGGCCATGATCACGGTGACCCCCGGGTCCTCCCGCTGCCCCGGCGCGTTGATCCCGGTGACCACGAACCAGAGCAGGGCGACGGCCACGATCGAGCCGATCACCCGGTTCACGTGACCGAAGGCGGCGTGCGAGAAGACGGTGCCGCGCCGCACCATCGCCACCAGCCGCCAGACGGCATGGAGCGCGACCTGAGCGGCCAGCATCCCCAGCACCACGATCACCCGCAGCGCGGTCAACGGCATCGTCCCGTCCTCCGGATCGCTGCCGCTCACCAGCATCCACACCATCAGCACCTGGAGCAGCACCGTGCCGGTGAACACCACCCCGAGCACGGCGCGCAGCGCGCGCACGGTGAATCGTCCCATGACCCATCCCTCCATCGATCAACGATGGGAATCTATCGATTTTCGATAGGCCGTGCAAGGCTGCCGCCCTGCCGGGTCAGACCAGCCGATCGTGGTGCTGTGCGGCGACGGCCCGCACCAGCGCGGCGAAGGCCTCCCGGGAGCCGTTCTGCCGGGCCTCGGCCTCCTCCTCGCCCTCCTCCGCCCCTCCGTCCAGCGGCTCCGCGTACTCGTCGTGCAGCAGCCAGCAGCCCTGGATGCCGGTGAGCAGGTCCTCCAGCAGGTCGCGCGCGGGCCGCTTCGGGTCCAGCGGGGTCAGCCGCAGGTCGGGGCCGTCGCCGTCCTCGTCCTCGTCCTCCTCGGCGTAGGCGGCGAGCAACTCCTCGGCCTCCTCCAGCTGTTCACGGAAGGCCGCCGGATCGGGCAGCACCCCGTCGGCCACCCGCAGGGCGTGGCGCACCAGGCCGGTGACGACGTCGTACGGGGACGCGCCGGCCTCGATCAGCTCCAGCACCAGCGTCGGCGTCTCGTACGGCAGGGACTCGACCGCGTCCGCCTCGCGGACCACCTCGGTGGCCGGGTGGCCCGAGACGGCGGCGGCCGCCTCGGCCGCGGCGGCCAGCCAGTGGGCGGCCGCCACCGCCGCCGCCGTCGGGTCCACCTCGGAGAAGAGCGCGGCCGGACCGAACGGGTTGTCCTCCAACAGCCGGTCGGCGGCGGCCACTTGGACCGGAGAGGCGTCCTCCCGGGAGAGCAGCACGGCCTGCTGGGCCCGGCCGGAGAGGGCCCCCAGCTCGGCCGCCTCCACGGCGGCCAGCTCGGCCCGCACCTCGGCCCGGACCGCCTCGGTCAACTCCGGTACGTCGAGCGCCAGCAAGGCCCGGCCGATCCGGTTGGCGTTCTCCACCAGCGGGCTGGAGGAGACCGTGATCGAGCCGCCGTGCGGCAGGTGCGGGTCCTCCACCGCCCGGGCCACCTCCTCGAAGGCCTCGCGCTCGCGCTCGCGCCGCCAGCCCTCCGTCCCCGGCTCCAGGGAGTGCGCGGCCCCCGCCGAGTGGGTGTAGGTGTGCCAGGCCGCGGCGGAGAACTGCGTCAGCACGCTCGCCAGCCGGGACAGCCCGGCCAGGCCGGTGCCGGCCGGGACGGCGGAGACCCGGGCGGCCAAGTCCCCCTCCCCGCTCCCCCAGGTGGCGATCAGCTCGTGCCGAACGGGATCGACGCAGTACCGGGTCATGACGGACCACCTCCAGGCTCCGCACCGTCATACCACCCGCCGACGACGCTCCGTGGCCGGATCCGCCGGGAAGCCGCCCGAACGGCAGGCGGCGGGGTGCGCCCCTGAAGGGACGTCACCCCGCCGCCGGAACCACGACGCGCGGGTGTCAGGCCGACAGGCGCGGGGTGCGCCCCGGCTCCGTCCGCCGCTCGCCCGTCGCCTCGAAGGCCGCCCCGAGGGCCAGCAGGGCGTTGTCGTCGTAGGCGCGGCCCGCGAAGGTCAGGCCGACCGGCATGCCGGTGTCGGCCATGGTGCCCATCGGCACGGTGACGGTGGGGATGCCGAGGTGACGGGGCACCAGGTTGCCGTTGGCGACCCAGACGCCGTTGCGCCAGCCGAGCTCGGCCGAGGCCTCGTTCACGTCCATGTCGGCCGGGCCGACGTCGGCCAGCGCGGGGAACACCACCGCGTCCAGGCCGAGCCCGTCCATCCACTGCTCCAGGTCGACCCGGCGGGTCTCCTCCAGGCCGCGCAGGCCCTGCTCCACGTGCGGCATGTCGGTGAAGGAGGCGTAGGGGCGCTCCGCCACGAAGCGCGGGTAGTCGCCGATGGTGTCGTCGAACCCGGCGTAGCGGTCCGGCAGTTCGCCCTGGTGCTTCGGCCAGATCCGGTCGGCGTCCACCTCGGCGATGCTCGGCAGCGCCGGGTCGCCGTTGGCGCGCAGGAAGTCGTCCCAGGCCCAGGCGGAGAGGTCCTCGATCTCGACCTTGAGGAAGTCCCGGGTGACGAAGCCGCGGGTGAACAGCGAGGGCGCGCCCGGACGGTCCGCCTCGTAGTTGGACACCACCGGGAAGTCGACCTCGACCACCTCGGCGCCGGCCTCCTCCAGGTCGCGGCGGGCGGCCTCCCACAGGGCGATCACCGAGGCACGGGTGTCCACCCGCTGACCGGTCTGGCCGCCGATGCCGCCCTCCGGGTTGGTGCCGGCCTCGGGGTCGGCGTTGACGTACATCTTCGGCACGCCGACCCGCTTGCCGGCCAGCGCGGCGCGCGCGGCCGCGGCGTCGGCGGGGGCGAGCGCGGGGTAGGAGGCGGGGCGGACCTCGGAGGCGGCCGGCAGCTCGATCCAGGGCTGGGCGCGCCACAGGTCGCCGCGGGTCTCCGCGTCGTCGGCCACGACGACGTCGAGCAGCTCGAACAGGTCGGCCATGGTGCGGGTGTGCGGGACGACGACGTCCATGGTCGGCACCAGCGGCCAGTTGCCCCGCACCGAGATGACGCCGCGGCTCGGCGTGTAGGCGCACAGGGCGTTGCTGGAGGCGGGCGCGCGGCCGGAGGACCAGGTCTCCTCGCCGAGGCCGAAGGCGCCGAAGGAGGCGGCGGTCGCGGTGCCGGAGCCGTTGGAGGAGCCGGAGCCGTAGGCGCTGGTCAGCCACTCGGCGTTGTACGGGCTCTCGGCGCGGCCGTAGACCCCGCGCTGCATGCCGCCGTTGGCCATCGGCGGCATGTTGGTCAGGCCGATCAGCACGGCGCCGCCGGCCCGCAGCCGCTCGATCGCGAAGGCGTCGCGCTGGGCGACCAGGTGCTCGAAGGCGGGCGAGCCGGCGGCAGCCGTCAGGCCCTCGGCGAGGTAGCTGTCCTTGGCGGTGTACGGGATGCCGTCCAGCGGGCCGAGCAGCTCGCCCCGGGCGCGGCGGGCGTCGGAGGCCTCGGCCTCGGCGCGGGCCCGCGGGTTCATCACCACCATGGAGTTGAGCGCGGTGGCGGTGCCGGGGCGGTCGTACGCCTCGATCCGCGCGAGGTACGCGTCCAGCAGCTCGACCGCGGTGGTCTCGCCCTTCTCCAGCGCCGCGCGCAGGCTGGCGATACCGGCTTCCACAACATCGAATCCGCGCGTCATTGCGGGTCTCTCCTGGCAGGTCGGGTCACTGACTAGATTTTCAGTCTAGACTAACGGTCTAGGACGACGGAACCGGGGATGGGCCATGGTCGAGAGGAAGCGCCAGCCGAGCGGCGACGAGGCGCGGGGGAAGGCGATGCGGGCCGCCATCGGCGCCATCGCGGAGAAGGGCCCCGCCGGGGTGCGGATGGCCGACATCGCGGCCCGGGCCGGCATGAGCACCGGCCACATCCTCTACCACTTCGGCCGCAAGGACCGGCTGCTGCTGGAGGTGCTGGCCTGGAGCGAGGCCGACCTCGGGGCCCGCTTCGAGGAGGCGGCCGCCGGGGCCGACACCGCCTCCGAGAAGCTGGCCCACTTCGTCCGCTACTACCTCCCCCGCGGCCAGGGGGACGAGCGCTACGGCCTGTGGACGCACATGTTCGCCCGCCGCCACGACGACGCGAGCCGCCTGCTGCTCACCGAGCTCTCCGACACCTGGGACGCCCGCCTGGAGGCCGTGGTCCGCGAGGGCCAGGCGCGCGGCGAGTTCGCCCCCGTCGACCCGGCCGACTTCACCGTCCGCGCCGTCGCCATGCTGAACGGCATCTCCGCCGACATCATGTTCGGCCGTCCGCGCTGGCAGCAGGCCTCCCCCGACGCCTTCGCCCTGGCCGCCCTGGAGCGCGAGCTCCGGGCCTCCTGACGCGCCGTCAAGGGAGGCCCGGGGAGAGCGCGTTCTCGCCGGAACTAGCCGGAGACCGCCGCCGGAGCGAAGGCCTCCAGCGACTCGGGGACGGTCTGGCCGCCGTCGACGGTCAGGGTCTGGCCGGTGATGAAGGCGGCCTCGTCCGAGGCGAGGAAGCAGACCGCGTGGGCGACGTCGGCCGGCGAGCCCAGCCGGCCGAGCGGGACGGCGGCCGCCATCCGTCGCAGGTAGTCCTCGCCGAGCGCCTCCAGGCCCTCGGTGCGGACGTTGCCCGGGAGCACCGCGTTGACGGTGATGCGCAGCGGGGCCAGCTCCAGGGCCGCGCCGCGCAGGAAGCCGAGCTGGCCGGCCTTGCTGGCGCCGTAGTGGGACCAGCCCGCGTAGCCGGTGGTGGGGCCGGTGATCGAGGAGGTGAGCACGACCCGGCCGTGCCCGGCGCGCTCCATCGCGGGCAGACAGGCACGCACGGAGAGGATGGAGCCGCGCAGGTTGACGGTGAGGACCTCGTCGACGTCGGCGGCCGTCATCTCGCGCAGCGGCTTCTCGGGGAAGATCCCGGCGTTGGCGCACAGCACGTCCACGTGCCCGTGCAGGCGCTCCGCCAGGGCCGCCACCTCCTCCATCGCCGCCGGGTCGCGCAGGTCCGCGCCGGCGCCGACCACCCGTCCGCCGGTGGAGCGGACCAGAGCCCCGGCGACCTCCCGCGCGGCCTCCCGGTCGCGGCCGGTGAGCAGGACCGCCGCACCCCTGCGGGCGAACTGCTCGGCGATCCCGCGCCCGATGCCGCGCGTGCCGCCCGTCACGATGACCGATCGCTCCCGCCAGGGGGTGCCGCCCGTGCCGTTCATGGTCCGCTCCAGTTCCTCCGCCGGGTCACGTCGGGCTCACCGTACATCACTCTCCGTAGTCACCGGGCCACCGGGCCCCGAACGCGGCCGTGCCCGGCCACCGAAGTGACCGGGCACGGGATTCCGAGGGGAGCTGGGGTCAGCCGAGGCGGTGGGCGTTCCAGACGTAGCCACCGACCTTGGTGCCGCCGGCGACACCGGTGACGGTGTCGAAGCGGTAGTGCACGCCGTTGTAGACGCGGCTGATCGCGTTCTCGGCCGCGGCGGAGGAGAAGGAGCTGATGTGCCGGGTGACGCCACGCGCGTTCGGGTCGTCGGTGGTGCCCTCGTAGGGCAGGGTGTCGGTGCCCCACCAGCCCTGCATGATCTGCGCCCAGGTCGCACCGAAGGTGGAGTGACCGGACTGGTAGGCCGGGAACGACGGCGAGAAGTGGGTGCCCGCCGCGTCCATCGACAGCGGCAGCCAGCTCGGGTCCGCCACCGTGGCCGGGTTGTTGTCGGTGTCGGCGAGGGTGATGGCGGACTGCGGACGCCACAGGTCGAAGTCGGAGTCCCACTTGGCGTCCCACGCCACGATCGCGGCGTCGGCCAGGGCGATGGACAGGGTGCCGAAGAGCTTGGCGGTGTAGAAGGAGGACGCGTTCGGCTTGTACTTGTTGAGGACGACCAGGGTGTGGTCGTACTGCTGGCCGGTCGGCTTGTAGGTGCCGTTGGTGTCATTGGCCCAGAAGCGGGCGATCTGGGTCTGGTCGGCGGTGCGGGTGGTGGAGTTCCACGCACCCAGCTCCTTCACCTCGTTGACCGCGTCCGCGTAGATGCTGGAGGGCAGCAGGGTCTCGGCGGTCTCGAAGCCACCCGGCTTGGCCGGACGGAACTGGTCGGAGCGCTCCATCACCCACGGCTTGACGTGGCCCCAGTTCGGACCACCGGCCGCGGCACCCGCGGTGGTGGGCCGCCAGTGACCCGGCTCCAGACGCGGCACGTACGGAGTGGTGTCGGCCGAGCCGTCGTTGGCACGGAAGTCGATCAGCGCCTGCGCGTTCTTGGTGCCCCAGTACTTGCCCAGCTCGACGTCGGCGGCGGTGCCGGAGGAGGTCAGGCTGCGCGCGGCCAGCAGGTCGTCGTCCAGGTTCACCGTCGGGAAGGAGGTCTTGAGCGTGGTGTAGGCGGCGTAGTCGATCGCCGCGTCCAGCGCACCGTACTTGCGGCGCAGCTCCGGGGTGTAGGTCAGGTAGGGGTCGCCGACCTTGTAGATGGAGTTGACGGTGTCGTAGATCGCGATGTTCATCATCGCGCCGGCCCGGGTGATCGGACCGGCGACGCCGCCCGCCTCACGGGTGGCCTGGAGCATCGCGCGCTCCCAGAACAGCACGTGGTCCGGACCGAGCTTCTTGGCGACCGCATCCGGCACGGACTCGACCGAGTGGACCTTCTCGTCCGCACCGTCGACCTCGGCGAGGGCCTGGGAGGGGACCATCGCGACCAGGGCGCCGATGGCGACAAGGGTGACCAGGGCCTTGCGGCCGCGGCGGGAGATGCTGACCTTCGACATTCCGATTCCAATCCGATCCATCGATACGAGGCTTGGCATTCCGCCGGTCTCTTTCCCCGGCTGCCCTCCTGACAACAACAACGTTATCCGCCGCACCAACGGATGGAAGGCCGTGTATCCCTATATCAGGGATCGGTGGATTCGATGCCCCCACCACCGGAAAAACCGAAAGGCCCTGCGCAAGAATGCGCAGGGCCTTTCGGTCAGGTATTCCATTCGGAACCCACGGACACCGCACGGGGGAAATCGGTGTCCGTGGGCGCCGTACGGCACGGGCTCAGCCGAGGTGGCTGACGACCGGCCAGTCGATGGCCACGCCGGCGGCCTTGTTGAAGTAGTTGGTGAAGACGTTCAGCGAGACGTTGGCGATGACCTCGGCGATCTCACCGTCCGTCAGACCGGCGCTGCGGGCGGCCTTCAGGTCGGCGTCGTCCAGGTCGCCCTTGGTGTGCAGGATCGCGACCGACAGCTTGAGGACAGCCTCGGTGCGCGGGTCCGCGGCCTTGGCCCGGCGGGCGTCGGCGGCGGCGGTCTCGTCCAGGCCGGCCAGGTTGGTGGCGATGTAGGTGTGGGCCGACAGGCAGTAGTCGCAGCTGTTCTCCTGCGCCACCACCAGGGCGATCGCCTCGCGGACGGCCGCCGAGAGCGAGCCGCCGCCGAGGGCGCCGGAGAACTCGAGGTAGGCCTTGAGGACCGCGGGGCTGTTGGCCATCACCTTGGTCATGTTCGGGGTCACCCCGAGCGCCTTCTGCACGGCGCCGAGCAGGTCGGCGGCGGCACCCTGGGCGTCGGCGGGCTCGATGATCGGAAGGTTCGACACGGTGGACTCCTCAAGACGCGGTGGACAAGTTTTCTAACGGTTGGCGGCGTCTGCTGCCGTGAGAACAGTGACACAGGCTTCTCACGGATGCAAGTCGGGGTTACCGTTAGAACCATGAGAGTCGACGACCTTGAGAGCGGAGGGGCGCCCCTGCTGGGCGAGCCCCTGCCCATCGAGCTGGCCAACGCCACCTACGCGGTCCGCGGCCGCTTCGTGGACGGGCTGCAGACCACCGACCACGTCGCCGCCTGGCTGCGGGACAACCGCGCGCGGTTCACCGAAGCCGTCCCCGACCGCGACCTGCTCGTGGTCAACGCGGCCGAACTGGACGCCACCCGCCGGCTGCGCGACGCCGTCCGCCTGCTCACCGACGCCGCCGCCCACCGGACCCGCCCCCCGCAGGAGGCCATCGACACCGTCAACCGGCAGGTCCGCACCGCACCGCGCTGGCGCGAGCTGAGCTGGGGCGACAGCGCCCCGACCGCCACCACCCACTCCACCTCCGATCCGATCGGCACCGCCCTCACCGAGGTCGCCCAGCAGACCGTCGACCTGTTCTCCGGGCCGGACATGCCCAAGGTCACGGCCTGCGAGGCCCCCGGCTGCGTCCTGTACTTCGTCAAGGACCACCCCCGCCGCGAATGGTGCTCGCCGACCTGCGGCAACCGGGCGCGGGCCGCCCGGCACTACGAGCGCACCAAGCGGAACGGCTGACCGTGCACGGAGCAGGCCGGATTCCCGATTTCCGGAAACGGCCCGATACTCCGTCATGATCCGTCGTTCTCGCGGATTGCGAACAGCACCCGCCCCGTGCCACGATCTAACGGAGGCCGACCCTCGCAGCCATTAGGCCTGGGTCGGCCCGTTCCGTGCTCGCGAATTCACACGCCGTGCGCCTGGGGGGCCGTTCCATGGATTTCACCTTCCGTCAACTCAGAACGTTCCGGGACGCCGCAGAATCCGGCAGCCTCACTCTCACGGCAAAACGTCTCGGCTGTTCGCAGTCCAATGTGACGACGCAGATCCGCGCCTTGGAGACCCGATTCGGCGCCCAGCTCTTCGTCCGCACGCCGAGCGGCGTCCAGCTCACTCCCGCCGGCCGGACGACCAAGGAGTTCGCCGACCGGCTCTTCGCCGCCGTCGACGAGATGCACAGCGAGCTGAGACCCGGCGCCGGCCCCACCGGCACCGTCACCGTCGCCTCCACGCCGCTGCTGATGGAGTACGAGATCGGTGACCTCGTCCGCGACTGCCGCCGGCGCCACCCCGGGGTGACCCTCGCGCTCCGGGCCACCAGCGCCGCCGACGTCGACGAGGCCGTCACCACCGGCCAGGCCGACATCGGGCTCACCCTGGTCGCCGACCCCGCCGACCAGCCCGCCGGCCCCGCCGGCATCAGCCGCCAGACCCTCTTCGAACTGCCCCTGGTACCCGTCGGCGAGCCCCTGCCGGGCGGCCCCGGCCTCCAACCGGCCGTCGAGCACGTCCTGGTGGTCGACCCCGCCTGCGCCAGCCACGACGGCCTGCTGCGGCACCTGCGCGCCCGGTACGGGATCGAGCCGCCCACCATGGAGGCCGGTTCGGCCCGGGGCGCGATCGGCCTGGCCTGTGCGGGGCTCGGGGTGACGATGCTCCCGGAGCGCGCCGTCACCGAGGCTCCCGGGGCCGCCGGAGCCACCGTCGTGCCCTGGCTACCAGGCACCACCGCCCACGTCCAGGCCGTGTGGAACGGAACCGGACGGCTCGCACCCGCGGCCGCGGCCTTCCTGGAGCTGGTCCGGCAGGCCGCGAGCGCCCGGCCGCGCCCGGCCCTGATGGCCGCCTGATCCGGATGCGGTGACGACTCGTCAGGGGCCGGCGGCGCGAGTTCTTACGGCTCGCTGACGACCCGGCCGGGATGCACCGGAGGTGCGGACGGCGGGCGTAGCGTCCGGGCATGGACATTCTGCTGACCGGCGGCGCCGGGTTCATCGGGTCGGCCGCGGCCGCCCGGCTGGTGGCCGAGGGCCACCGGGTGCGAGTACTGGACGCCCTGCTCCCCGCCGTGCACGGATCACCCGACCGCAGGCCCGAACTGCCCGACGGTGTCGAGGAGTTCATCCACGGTGACGTCCGCGACCGGGCGGTGGTGGAGCGGGCCCTGGACGGGGTGACGGCGGTCTGCCACCAGGCGGCGATGGTCGGCCTCGGGGTGGACCTGGAGGACGCCCCCGAGTACGCCGGCTGCAACGACCTCGGCACGGCCGTGCTGCTGGCCGCGATGGCCCGGCTCGGCGTCCGGGACCTGGTGCTCGCCGGATCGATGGTGGTGTACGGCGAGGGGCGCTACGACTGCCCCGAGCACGGCGGCGTCGCACCGGCCCCGCGGCGGGTCGCGGACCTGGAGGACGGACGGTTCGAGCCGCCCTGTCCGGTCTGCGGCGCACAGCTGCGGCCGGGCCTGGTCACCGAGGACGCTCCGACCGACCCGCGCAACGTCTACGCCGCCACCAAGCTCGCCCAGGAACACCTCGCCTCCGCCTGGGCCCGGGCCTGCGGCGGGCGGGTCCTGACGCTCCGCTACCACAACGTCTACGGGCCCGGGATGCCGCGCGACACCCCGTACGCGGGGGTCGCCTCGCTCTTCCGCTCCGCGCTGGCCCGGGGCGAGGCCCCGCTGGTGTACGAGGACGGTGGCCAGCGGCGGGACTTCGTGCACGTCTCGGACGTGGCCGGGGCCAACGCCGCGGCCCTCCGGGCGGTGACCGGCCGCCCGGACGGCACCGCCCGGGCCTACAACGTGGGCAGCGGTGAACCGCACACCGTCGGGGAGATGGCGGCGGCCCTCGCCGCGGCGACCGGCGGCCCCGCCCCGGTGGTGACCGGGCACTACCGCCTCGGCGACGTACGGCACGTCACCGCCGACTCCAGCCGCCTGCGGCAGGAGACGTCCTGGCGGCCGCTGATCGGCTTCACCGAAGGAATGACCGAGTTCGCCACCGCCCCCCAACGCCCCACCGCCCGGGCCGCCACCACCTGACCCGCCCGGCCCGGCCACCGGGACCGGACAGCCGACGACCAGCCGCCCCACCCCGGCCGCCACCCGGGCGGCCCGTCGCCCCACAGACCGGCCCCGGCCGAGCCGGAGCCCACGGACGGCCGGGGCCGAAGGGCGACCCCCGCCACGGTCCTCTCAGGGGCCGCGACCAGCGACGCCACCCGCACCCGACGGCCCATCACGCCGAAGGTGCGCAACCGCGGCGGGCCGCAGGCCAGGGCGCGGGCCGGTCAGGCCGGCCGGTGGGCCGTGGGGAGGCGGATCTCGAAGCGGCAGCCGCCGTCCACGTTGGAGACGCTGGCGCTCCCGGCGTGGGCCTCGGCGATGCCGCGGACGATGGCCAGGCCCAACCCCGCGCCCCCGCCGAGGCGTTCGGCCCCGTCGGCGGTGCCGAGCGGGTGCGGGGTGCGGGCGCTGCCGCCGCGCCAGCCGGTCTCGAAGACCCGGGGCAGGTCCTCCTCCGGGATGCCGCCGCAGCCGTCGGTGACGGCCAGCACCACCTCGCCGTCCTGCCGGCTGGCGGTCACGGCGACCACGCCGTCCGCGGGCGTGGCGCGGATCGCGTTGACCAGCAGGTTGCCCAGTGCCCGGGAGACCTCGCGGCTGTCGACCTCCACCGGTGCGGGGTCGACCTGCCCGCCGAGCAGCCGCACGCCGCGCTCCCGCGCGAGCGGGTCCGCGCCGGCCAGGGCGTCGCCGACCAGGTCGAAGCAGGAGATCCGGGCGGGGGTGAGGTGCAGGGCGCCGGTCTGCAGCCGGGAGAGTTCGAACAGGTCGTCGACCATGCCGGTGAGCCGGTCGACCTCGGTCGCGATCCGGCCGTGGTAGCGGGCCGGGTCCTCGGCCACTCCGTCCTCCAGGGCCTCGGCCATCGCCCGCAGGCCGGCGAGTGGGGTGCGCAGGTCGTGCGAGATCCAGGCGATCAGTTCCCGCCGGGAGGCCTCCAGGGTCTGCTCGCGCTTGCGCGACTCGGCCAGCCGTGCACTGGTCGCCGCCAACTCGGCGCTCAGCTGCGCGAGTTCCGCGCTCAGCGGCTGGTCGGGCGCGGTGAAGCCGCCGTCGCTGCCGACGGTGCGGGCGGCCAGGGCCAGCGCCCGGCTGCCGCTGACGGCCTGCCGACCGAGCACCGCGGCGGCGATCAGCGAGACCACCGCCCCTATCGCCAGCACGGTCATCACCACGCCGAGGTCGTGCTCGGAGAGGAACATCGCCTGGGCGACGGCGGTGGTGCCGGAGGCCATGGCCAGCACCGTGACCACGGCGACGGCGGACAGCGACAGCGCCACCGAGCGCCGGCGCAGCGCCCGGACGGCGGGCCAGCCCAGCAGGCCGGCGGCGCCCGCGCCGAGGGCCGCGTAGGCGGCGATGAGCAGGAGGTCGTTCATGACGGCGGGTCAGCTCCCTGTCGGGTCGAATCGGTAGCCGACGCTCCACACCGTGGTGATGAGCTCGGGCGCGGCGGGGTCGTCCTCGATCTTCTCGCGCAGCCGGCGGATGTGGACGGTGACGGTGGAGCGGTCGCCGAACTCCCAGCCCCAGACCTCCCGCATCAGCTCCTCCCGGGAGAAGGCCGTCCCGGGGTGCCGCAGCAGGAACTCCAGCAGGTCGAACTCCCTCAGCGTGAGCGAGAGTTCGCGTCCGGCCCGGTAGCTGCGGCGGCCGACGGGGTCGAGCAGCAGGTCTCCCGCACTGAGCACGGCGGGCTGCGGGGCGCGGGCGGGGCCCCGCCGCAGGACCGACTGGACCCGCAGGGTCAGCTCCCGGGGGCTGAACGGTTTGGTCACGTAGTCGTCCGCGCCGAGCTCCAGGCCGAGCACCCGGTCGGCCTCGTCGCCCTTGGCGGTGAGCATGACGACGGGCAGTCCGGCGCTGTCGGGCCGCTCGCGCAGCCGCCGGCAGACCTCCAGCCCGTCGATGCCGGGCAGCATCAGGTCGAGGACGACCAGGTCGGGCCGGTGGGCGGCGGCGGCCGCGAGGGCGGAGGGTCCGTCGGCGGCCCGGTCGACCTGGAAACCCGCGCGCAGCAGGTAGCCGGTGACGACCTCGGCGACCGTCGGGTCGTCGTCGACCACGAGGATCCGGGCGGTGGGGGCAGGCAGGGTCACGGGGTGAGCCTAGGCGCCGACCGGCTCCGCGGGCGACGGCCCGGGCGACGGGCGGGCACCGCGTAGCACTTCCGTAAGGACGTCGTACCGGGCCGGGCGCCCCGTCCGGCACTAGCGTGAAACGGGTGACCACTCCCTCCCTCCCCGCCCCCGTCGACGTGGTGCTGCCCTGTCTGGACGAGGCCGCCGCGCTGCCCTGGGTCCTGGGCCGGATCCCCGACGGCTGGCGTCCGATCGTGGTGGACAACGGCTCCACCGACGGCTCGGCCGCGATCGCCGCCGGCCTCGGCGCCACCGTGGTGCACGCGGCGCGGCGCGGCTTCGGCGCGGCCTGCCACGCCGGGCTCTCGGCCGCGACGGCCGAGGTGGTGTGCTTCCTGGACTGTGACGGTTCGTTGGACCCGCGCCAGCTGCCCCGGGTGGTGGACCCGGTGCTGGCCGGCACCGCCGACCTGGTGCTCGGCCGCCGACGGCCGACCACCCGGGGAGCCTGGCCGCCGCACGCCCGGCTGGCCAACGCCGCGCTGGCCCGGCGGCTGCGGGCCCGCACCGGTGCGCCGCTGCACGACCTGGGCCCGATGCGCGCCGCCCGGCGGGAGCGGCTGCTGGCCCTGGGGCTGGCGGACCGGCGCTCCGGCTACCCGCTGGAGATGGTGCTGTCCGCCGCGCTGGCCGGCATGCGGATCGCCGAGACCGAGGTGGACTATCGTCCCCGGTCCGGGCGTTCGAAGGTGACCGGGACGGTGCGCGGCACCCGGCAGGCGGTCCGCGACATGCGGGCCGTCCTCGCCGCACCGCCGCCGACCCTCCTGGTGATCGCCAAGGCTCCGGTGCCGGGCCGGGTCAAGACCCGCCTGACCCCGGCCTACACCCCCGAGCAGGCCGCCGAGTTGGCCGAGGCGGCGCTGGCCGACACGCTGGCCACCCTCTCCACCGTGCCCGCCGGGGAGCGGATCCTGGCCCTGGACGGGGAGCCGGGCCGCTGGCTGCCGACCGGGTGGCGGGTGGTGCGCCAGAGCGGCGGCGGGCTGGATGAGCGGCTGGCGGCGGCCTTCGGGCACGCCCGGCCCAGCGCTCCCGCTCTGCTGGTCGGCATGGACACCCCCCAGCTGGACGCCGCGAGCCTGGCCGCCCCGCTGGCCCCCGGCGCGCGTGCGGGCGCCGACGCCTGGTACGGCCCGGCCGCCGACGGCGGCTTCTGGGCGCTCGGCCTGGCCCGGCCCACTGCACCGCTCGCCCGTCAACTCCTGCTGGGCGTCCCGATGTCCACCCCGCGCACCGGCGAGGCCCTGCTGGCCCGGCTGGACGCGGCCGGGCTGCGCGTGGGCCGGTTGCCCCGGCTCACCGACGTGGACGACGCGGCGAGCGCCGCCGAGGTCGCCGCCGCCGCACCGGGCACCCGCTTCGCCGCCCGGCTGGCCGGCATCGCCACCGCGCGGGCGCAGCGGTGACCACCACCTGCGGGATCCCGGTCCGCCCGTGGATCGACGACCCGTTCACCCGGGCGATCCGGGCCGGCCGCGGCCCGCTCTGGCTGCGCTGCGAGGACGGCTCCCGCCTTTCGCTGGAGGTGGAGCGCTGGTGCGCGCCGCCCGACCGCGCCGACCGGACGCTGCTGGAGCGCTGCCGGCTCCACGGCGGCCCGGCCCTGGACGTGGGCTGCGGCCCGGGGCGCCTGGTCGCCGAGCTGCTCGCCACCGGCGTGCCGGCCCTCGGCGTCGACCTGACCGAGGCGGCCGTCACCCGCACCCGCGGCCTGGGCGGCAGCGCCCTGTGCCGCTCGGTCTTCGACCGGCTGCCCGGCGAGGGCCGCTGGGGCGCGGTGCTGCTGGCCGACGGAAACCTGGGGATCGGCGGTGACCCGGCTGCCCTGCTGCTCCGGATATCCCAACTACTGGGCCCGGGGGGCCTGTTGCTGGCCGAGGTGGAGCCCGTCGAGACCGACGAGCGGCTGGTGGTACGGATCGAGGACGGCGACGGCCGGACCGGCCCGCCGTTCCGCTGGGCCCGGCTGGGAGCGGACGCCCTCGCTCGCAGCGCGCGCCCGGCCGGCCTGACCGAGACCGAGCGCTGGACGGCCGACGGCCGCCGCTTCACCGCCCTGCGCCGGAGCTGACCGGGACCGGCACCGCTTCGCCGCCCTGCGCCGGAGCCTGACCGGGACCGGCACCGCTTCATCACTCGGTGACAGGACCGACCCGCGCCCGCCGCCGCGCCGCCGCACCGGCCAGCACCGCCAACAGCGCGGCTCCGTAGGCGGGTTGCTGCGCCTGAGCCCCCGCCAGGTAGAGCACCTGGGCGGCGGCCGGGACGGCCAGCCACTCCCAGCGCCCGTCCAGCGCGACCAGCGCGACCACCAGCAGCCCGTACCAGGGGTACGCCGGAGCGACCACCAGCAGCGCCGCCCCGGTCACCGACAGCGCCCCGCTCCACGGCCGCCCCGGATCGCCCCGGAACAGCACCCACCCCACCACCGCCAGGATCACCAACCCTCCGGCCAGCGGGGCCAGTTGATCGGGCAGGACCAGCCTGACCAGACCGAAGCGGGCGAACCCGTCCTGCTGGTAGCCCTCCTCCTTCAGGTATCCCGGCAGGTACCCGAGCACCCCCGGCCCCGAGGCCACGACGTACGGCAGGTAGGCGAGCGCCGCAGCGGCCAGCGCGGCCGCCGGCAGCACCAGGTCCCCGACGCGGGGCCGCCGGGCGAACACTCCGGACAGCGCCCCCGGCAGGGCCAGCGCGGGCACCAGCTTGGTCGCGACGGACAGGCCCAGCAGCGCGCCCCCGACCACCCTGCGGCCCCGGGCCGCACCCGCCAGGCCGGCCACCATCAGCAGCGCCCCGAGCGTGTCCACGTGCGCGTCGTTGACCGCCCACACCGCCACCCCCGGACACCACCCCCAGAGCGCGGCCCGCCGGGCCGGGCCCGCCCCGAACCGACGGAGCGTCAGCAGCAGTGCCCCGGTGGTCGCCACCGCCAGCAGCGCCCCGCCCGCCTGGGCGGCCCGCACGCCGTACCGCCCGCCGAGCGCGTACAGCCCGGCGAACCAGCCCTCGGCGACCGGCGGGTAGATGGTGTGCACGGCCGGGCGGTTGACCTTGCTGCACCCGCCCGCCGAGGTCCGCCGCTCGTCCCAGCCCGCGCAGTCGCCGCCCGGCGGGAAGAGCTCGGGCGCCCGCGCCCGCAGCCCGGCCAGCTCCGGTGCGTCCGGGGCGTACGCGTACGGGGAGTGCCCGGCGGCCTGCACCCGTCCGTCCCACAGGTAGCGGTAGGCGTCGTCGCTGGTGCGGGGCGGCGCCAGCAGCCCGGCGGCCGCGACGGCGACGCTGCCCGCCAGCACCAGGGCCGGGACCGCCCCCGGCGGGACCCGCCGCAGCAGCAGCACGGCGAGTGCGAAGAGCGCCGCGTCGAGGGCGTACCAGCCGTACAGCCCGCCCCGGTCACCGAGCGTCCCGCCGCCCGTCACGGTGGCGGCCAGGGCGGCGACCAGGGCCGCCAGGGCGAGGACGGCGGGCCAGAGGGCACGGCGGTCGGGGCGGTCGGGGCGCGTGGTGTCGGACACCCCGTCAGCGTGCCACCGCGGCAAGGCCGCAGCCGGGAGCCGCAGGCCGCCGTACGACTTCCGTAAGCATGTCGCACCGCTCGAACCGCCCCGATCGGCGCTCTGATGAAGGCATGAAGGACACCACCACCGACGGCTCCTCCCGCCGGTTCGACCTCCCCCTGCCGCCGCCCCCGGACGCCCTGCGGATCGGCCCGCTGCGCGAGGGCACCTTCCGCTCCCGCCTGCACGAACCGCGCACGGCGGTGGTCCTCGGCCGCTGGCTCGGGGCGGCGATCGTGCTCTGCTTCCTGACCGGTCTGCTCAGCCACGGCCTCCAGGAGCCGCCCGGTTGGCTGCGCGGCCTGCTGACGAGCCGTCCGGTGGACGGCTACCGGGTCACCCAGGGCCTGCACGTGATCGCCGGGACGGCCGCGATCCCGCTGCTGGGCGCCAAGCTCTGGACGGTCTACCCGAGGCTCTTCGAGTGGCCGCCGGCGCGCAGCGTCCTGCACCTGCTGGAGCGCGCGGCCATCGCCGTCCTGGTCGCGGCCACCCTGCTGGAGCTGTTCACCGGGCTGCTCAACACGCTGCAGTGGTACCCGTGGCCGTTCCCGTTCCGGCAGACCCACTTCTGGCTCGGCTGGACCATCACCGGCGCCCTGCTGCTGCACGTCGCCGCCAAGGCCGCCACCATCACCGAGCACTGGTGGCGTCCGCGCCTGCCGCTGCCCGGCCGCCGCGCCTTCCTGGGCACCGTCGCCGCCTCGGTCACGGCCGTCACCCTCACCACCGCCGGACAGACCGTCCCCTGGCTGCGCGGCCTCGACCTGCTCGCCCCGCGCCGCCCCGACCTCGGCCCGCAGGGCCTGCCCGTCAACCGCACCGCCGCCCAGGCCGGCACCACCACCGTCCCCGCGGACTGGCACCTGACCGTCCACGGCCCCACCCCGCTCCGCCTCTCCCTCTCCGACCTGCGCGCCCTGCCGCAGCACTCCGCCCGGCTGCCGATCTCCTGCGTGGAGGGCTGGAGCGCCTCGGCCGACTGGACCGGCGTGCGGCTGCGCGACCTGCTCGACCTCGCCCGGGTGCCGGCCGACGCCCGGCTGCGGATCGTCTCCCTGGAGACCTCCGGCCCCTACGCCGTCACCACCATGGAGCCGGTGTACGCCCGCGATCCGCTCACCCTGCTCGCCCTGGCCGTCAACGGTCAGGTCCTCGACGCCGACCACGGCCACCCGGCCCGGGTCATCGCCCCCAACCGCCCCGGCGTCCTGCAGACCAAGTGGGTCTCCCGGATCGAGGTGCTCGGATGAGGCCCCTGCGCATCGTGCTCGGCGCGGCCGGCGCCGCCCTCCTTGCCTTCGGCCTGTACGGGCTGCTGACCGACCCCTACATCACCGACCCGCTGGACGTGCTGCTCTGGTCGGCCGGCGCCGTCGTCGTCCACGACGGGCTCTGGGTGCCGCTGGTCCTGCTGGCCGGGGTGCCGCTCACCCGCCACCCGGCGGTGCGCGCCGGGCTGACGGTGGCCGCGGCGGTCAGTGCGGTCGCGGTGCCGGCCGTCCTGCGGGCCGGGGAGGACCACGGCAACCCGTCCGTCCTCCCGCTGCCCTACCTGCGCAACTGGCTGCTCCTGCTGGCCGGGATCGCGGCCGTGACCGCTCTCACCGCCGGCCTGTCCGCCGCCCGCCGAGCCCGCGCCCGGCACCGGGCACCCCGCTGAGACCCGCACCGGACACCCCCGCGAAGGCCTGATCCGGTCTCCGGCCGCGCTCGCGCCTGCGGTCGCGGTCGGCCGGTGGGCCCTCCAACGCCTCGACGGGGACGGCGCGAAACGACCAGCACCATCAGCAGCCTTCCGTACCGGGCGAGTTCGCCGGCGGCCCGGTGCGCGGCACGCTGCGTCCGGCCCGACCACCCTCCGAACCGGCTGCACCGACACGCCCACGGCCCCGCCGGGCCGAGAGATGACGGAAGTCTCACGTCCCTCCGCCACCCCTTGGCCCGGGCCGCTCCACCTGCTCGAATCGGAGCCATGAAGCACGAGGACGAAACGGCCGCCACCGGCGCGCCGGTGGGGCGACGGGTGGTGCTGGCCATGCTCGGGCTCGGCGCGGCCGGGGTCGCGGCCGGGCCCTGGCTCCAGCGCGGCGTGGACGCCGTCACCAGCGCGGACCCGACCGGGGTGACCGGACTGCTGCCGGGCGGCAGCGGCTTCCGCTACTACTCGGTGGTCGACTCGGTGCGCCCCCGCACGGCCGCCGACTACATGCTGACCGTCGACGGTCTGGTGGACCGCCCGGCCGCCTACCGGCTGCCCGAGCTCCAGGCCCTGCCGCAGCGCCGGATCGTCCGCGACGTGCAGTGCGTGACCGGCTGGCGGGTGCCCGAGACCCGCTTCGAGGGCGTCCGGCTGGCCGACCTGCTCGACGCCGCCGGAGTGCGGCCGGACGCGGCGGCGGTGCGGTTCAGCTGTTTCGACGGCGCCTACACCGAGTCCCTGACGCTCGATCAGGCCCGCCGGGACGACGTCCTGCTGGCCCTGCGGATGCAGGACGCCCCGGTCACCCACCAGCACGGCGGGCCGGTGCGGCTGTACGTGGCGCCGATGTACTTCTACAAGTCCGCCAAGTGGCTCTCCGGCATCACCCTCACCCCCGCCGTCGAACCCGGCTACTGGGAGCGCCGCGGCTACGAGACCGACGCCTGGGTCGGCCGATCGAACGGACGCGACGATGCCCCGACCTCCTGAGACCGCCCACGTCCCCCCGGTGCCCCGGGTCGCCCGCTTCAGCCCCGCCCAGCGCCGGGTGCACCGGGCCACCGCCGCCCTGATGCTCACCTGCCTGGCCACGGCCGCCGTCCTCTACCTCCCCTCCCTCTCCCAACTCGTGGGCAGGCGGGGGTTGGTGAGGACGGTGCACGAGTGGTCCGGCCTGCTCCTCCCGGTGCCGCTGCTGCTCGGCCTGGTCTCCCACCACCTGCGCGCCGACCTCACCCGGCTCAACCGCTTCACCGCCGCCGACCGCACCTGGCTCCGCGCGGTCCGCCACGGCTCGCCCCACCGCCCGGCGGGCAAGTTCAACGCCGGCCAGAAGCTCTACGCCGCCTTCACCGCCGGGGCCGTCCTGGTCCTGCTCGGCACCGGCCTCCTGATGTGGTTCACCGGCCTCGCCCCGCTGGCCTGGCGCACCGGGGCCACCTTCGTCCACGACTGGCTCGCCACGGCCGTCGCCGTCGCCGTCACCGGCCACATCTGGATGGCCGCCCGCGACCCCGAAGCCCGCCGCGGCATGCGCACCGGCACCGTCTCCCGCCCGTGGGCCGCCCGCGAACACCCCGACTGGACCCCGGACGACACCCCGGCCCCGTCCTGACCCGCCGTTACCCACCACCCCCGCGCCGGTCGGCCGGACCCTTGGTCGATGATGTCCCCATGTCCAACCGCATCAGTGCCCTGATCTCCGTCCTCGGCGCCCTCGCCGGCACCGTGCTGCTGGCCGGGGCGGTCCGTGAGTACCGCTCCGGAGCGTCGGTGCTCTGGGTCGTCGCCGGCAGTGTGCTCGTCCTCTGTGCCCTGTATGCACTCGTACGGGACGTGAAGCGGCTGCGCGGGGCTCCGACGACCTGAACGACCGTTCAGCGCACGGCGGCCCGCAGCGTCCAGGCCGACGGAGCGGCCCGGGGCAGGTAGTGAGCCAGGCCGTGGGTGCGCAGCTGGGAGCCGTCGGGGAGGACCGCGAAGGCCTCGACCTCCTGGCGTTCCTCGACCCAGGCGAGACCGGCCGCGGGGCCCATCGCGCAGACCGCGGTGGCCCAGGCGTCGGTGCGGGCCAGGCCGGTGCCGGGGGCGCCGACCAGGGTCAGCGAGGCGAAGCCGAGCGCCGGTCGACCGGTGGCGGGGTCGAGGACGTGGGCGCCGCGCTCGGCCGTCCCGGAGGTGGCCACGGCGAGGTCGCGTCCGGTGAGCACCGCCGCCAGGGTGCCCGGCCGCAGCGGGTGGGCCACGCCGATCCGCCAGGGGCCGCCGGCGGTCTGGATGTCGCCGCCGCCGCTCACGCAGTGCTCCCGGGAGCCGGAGTGCCGCAGGATCCGGCAGGCCTCCTCGACCGCCCAGCCCTTGACCCAGCCGCTCGGGTCCAGCCGGCCGGCGGGCCGGGCGGAGAACCAGCCGTCGGTCTCCCGGCCGGTCTGCGCGCAGCGCTCCAGCGCCTCGGCCAACTCCGGGTGGCAGTCGGCCGGTTCGACCTCTCCCCGGGCCAGTCGGCTGACCTCGCTGGTCTCCCGGTGGGTCGAGAAGCGCGCGTCGATCTCGTGCAGACGGGCCACCAGCCGCTCCAGCGAGGCGGCGGTGCGCGGGCCGGGGTCCCGCACGGTGACCGAGAAGACCGTGCCCATGACGTGCTCGGCGTGCTTCACGAGCCGCTCCCGCCGGCCTTGTCGAGCGCGCTCTGCAGGGAGCGGGTGTACCCGTCGCTGGTGTAGGTGGCCCCCGTCACCACGTCGATGTCGGCGCTCTGGGCGGAGATCGCCTCCTGGTTGAGGACGGGGAGGGCGTAGGAGTTGATCTCCCGGTCGCGGCGGTCCTCGGACGGGTACCGGACCGCCTCGACGGCGGTGATCCGCGTCCCCGTCAGGGTGACCTTCACCTGGACCGGCCCGTACCGGGTGTCGACCGCGTCGCCGGTGACCGAGCGGGTGGCGGCCGAGGCGTCGGTCGCGGCCCCTCCCGCCGGCCCTCCCGCCGCCCCTCCCGGCGCTGCGGTGGGGCCGCCCGCGCCGATCGCCGCCGCGGGCGTGCTCTCGTGCGGTTTCAGGGAGAGCAGCAGGATCACCCCGGCGGCGGTGGCGGTCCCGGTGACGACGGCTCTGCGCATGACGGCTCCTCAGAAGGCGAACGACTCGTGGTGGATGTGGTCGGCCCGCACCCCGGCGGCCCGCAGTGCCCGGACGGCCTCCGCCGCCATCGCCTCGGGCCCGCACAGGTAGACCTCGTGCTCCGCCAGGTCCGGGACCAGCCGGCCCAGGGCCGCACCGAGCTCGCCGACCTCGGCCCGGGAGCCGGTCAGCGCGTGCACCGTGGCGCCCCGGCGGGCCGCTATCAGCGCCAACTCCCCTGTGAACAGGAGCTCTTCGGGACCTCGGGCCCGCTGCACCAGCGTCACCTCGCCCGGCAGCGTCTCGAACAGCGCGCGCAGCGGGGTGATCCCGACACCCGCGCCGAGCAGCAGCACCTTCGGCCGCCGGTGCAGCCGTCCGGTGAAGGCGCCGTACGGGCCCTCGGCGCGCACCCGGGCGCCCGGGCGCAGGGCGGCGACCGCCGCGCTGTGCGGGCCGAGGTCCTTCACCGTGAAGCGCAGGTGCCCGGGGTGCGGCGGCGCGGAGAGCGAGTAGGGGTTGGCGGCCCAGCGCAGCCCGGGCGCCTGGAACTGCAGGCGGAAGAACTGGCCCGGCTCGGCGCGGAGTCGGTCCAGCCGACGGCCGGTCAGGAAGACCGAGACCACGCCCGGCCCCTCCGGCCGCACCTCGGCGACCACCAGCCGGTGCCGCCGGTCGCGCAGCCACGGCAGGGCCAGCCGGTACCAGCCGAGTGCGGCGGCGGTGCCGAGGTAGAGCACGTACCAGGCGGCCCGGCCGGGCGTGCCGCCGCCGAGGTCGGCGCCGGTGGCCAGTTGGTGGCCGAAGGCCAGGGCGACGGCGAGGTAGGCCGCCAGGTGGAGGAAGTACCAGGCCTCGTAGGACAGCCGCCGGCGGGCCGCGCGGGCGGAGACGGCGCCGGTGCCGAGCAGCAGCAGGGTGCCCAGCGCGGCCTTGAGCATCTCGGGGTAGTGGAACACGATCTCCATGCCCTCGCCGAGCACCCCCTGACCGTCCGTCAGCGCGTAGCCCCAGACGACCGTCAGCACGTGCACCGTCACCAGCGCCACCAGGTAGCGCCCGCCGAAGGCGTGCCAGCGGGCCAGCCGGTCGGCGCCGACCTCCCGTTCCAGGAACGGGAGTCGGGCCATCAGCAGGAGCAGCACCGGGGCCGCGTACCCGGCCAGCAGTCCGGTGATCCGGCCGGCCCCGGTCAGCCACCCGGCCGCCCCGGTGACCGCACCGGTCCCCTGCCACCAGAGCGCGAGGACGGCGAGGGCACCGAGGGCGACGGCCGCCCGCACCAGAACGGGGACGGTGGCGACCGGGAAACGGTGGGTCGTGCGGCGAGCCGTGCGACGGTTCATGCGGCGGGGCGGCGGTGTGACGGCGGCCATCGCGGCCTCCTCTCCGGGGAGTACCCGGGCGGCCTGGCGCCGCCGAGGAGTCAGACCCTGGCACCGGAACCTCTCGGTTCCCTGTGAATCCGGGCCTTCCGGGGGCTCCTCGGCCGCTCCGCCGGCGGCCGCACCGCAGGTCGGCCCCGTCCTGACGGGGATTCCGCGCCCCTGCGGATCTCACCGCATTCTCATCTCCGCTCCGTCCGTCTCCGCCCGTCCCGCAGCGCGCATTGAAACCCGGGCCCCGGCCCGCCAGAATCGGCGCATGGCTACCGCACGCTGGCAGGACACCGTCATCGCCCGGAGCGACGAGACCGTCGTCGTCGAGGGGAACCACTACTTCCCGCTCGACTCGGTCCGGCGGGAGTTCCTCCTCCCCTCCGACACCACGACCCTGTGCGGTTGGAAGGGCACTGCCTCCTACTACACCCTCGACGTCGACGGGCGGACCAACCCCGACGCCGCCTGGTACTACGCCGACCCGCTGCCCGAGGCGGAGCACGTCCGCGGCCGGATCGCCTTCTGGCGCGGCGTCGACGTCACCGAGCACTGACCACCGGGCACCTCCGCTCCCTGCGCGGCGTCCCCGGCGGTCGCTGACACGCGGTCAGCCGCGCAGGGAGCGGAGGTGTTCGCGGTTCAGCAGGGAGATGCCGGTGAGCGGGATGCCCTTGGGGCAGGCGGTGGCGCACTCGCCGGTGTTGGTGCAGCCGCCGAAGCCCTCGGCGTCCATGGTGTCGACCATGGCGCGGACCCGGGAGGAGCGTTCGGGGGCGCCCTGCGGGAGGACGTTGAGGTGGACCACCTTGGCGGCGGTGAAGAGCATCGCCGAACCGTTCGGGCAGGCCGCCACGCAGGCGCCGCAGCCGATGCACTCGGCGTGCTCGAAGGCGAGGTCGGCGATCTCCTTCGGCACCGGGGTGGCGTGCGCCTCGGGGGCCGAGCCGGTGGGGGCGGTGACGTAGCCGCCCGAGCCGATGATGCGGTCCAGGGCGGTGCGGTCCACCACCAGGTCCTTGACCACCGGGAAGGCGCCGGCCCGCCAGGGCTCGACGTCGATGGTGTCGCCGTCGCGGAAGTGCCGCATGTGGAGCTGGCAGGTGGTGGTCCGCTCGGGGCCGTGGGCCTGGCCGTTGATCACCATGCCGCAGGCGCCGCAGATGCCCTCGCGGCAGTCGTGGTCGAAGGCGACGGGTACGTCGCCGCGCCGGATCAGCTCCTCGTTGAGGGTGTCGAGCATCTCCAGGAAGGACATGTCGGGGCTGATGCCGGAGACCTGGTAGGTGGTCATGGAGCCGGGGGCGTCGGGGCCGGGCTGGCGCCAGATGCGCAGGGTGAGGTTCACGCGTAGCTCCGCTGGGTGGGGTGGACGTGTTCGAAGTGGAGTTCCTCGCGGTGCAGCACGGGGGCCCGCCCGGTGCCGGTGAACTCCCAGGCGGCGGCGTAGGAGAACTCCTCGTCGCGGCGGGCGGCCTCGCCCTCGGCGGTGGCGCTCTCGGTGCGGAAGTGGCCGCCGCAGGACTCGGTGCGGTGCAGCGCGTCCAGGCACATCAGCTCGGCCAGCTCCAGGTTGTCGACCAGCCGGTTGGCCTTCTCCAGCGCCTGGTTGAGCTCGGCCCCGCTGCCGGGGACCTTGACGCGCCGCCAGAACTCCTCGCGCAGCTGCGGGATCCGCGCCAGCGCCCGGCGCAGCCCGGCCTCGTCGCGGGCCATCCCGCACTCGTCCCAGAGGAGTTCGCCCAGCTCGCGGTGGAGCGAGTCGGGCGTGCGGTCGCCGTCGACGGCCAGGATGCGGGCCAGCCGGTCGGCGGTCTCGGCCTCGACGGCGGCGATCTCGGGGTGGTCGGCGGGCACCGGGGCGAGCGGGGTGGAGCCCAGGTAGTGGTTGAGGGTGGGCGGCAGCACGAAGTAGCCGTCGGCCAGGCCCTGCATCAGGGCGCTGGCGCCGAGCCGGTTGGCGCCGTGGTCGGAGAAGTTGGCCTCACCGATGGCGAACAGGCCGGGCACGGTGGTCTGCAGGTCGTAGTCGACCCAGAGGCCGCCCATCGTGTAGTGGATCGCGGGGTAGATCCGCATCGGCGAGGTGTACGGGTCCTCGGCGGTGATCCGCTGGTACATCTCGAAGAGGTTGCCGTACCTGGCCTCGACGGTGTCCCGCCCCAGCCGGGCGATGGCGTCGGCGAAGTCCAGGTAGACCCCCTGCCCGCCGGGGCCGACGCCGCGCCCCTCGTCGCAGACCACCTTGGCGGCCCGGGAGGCGATGTCGCGCGGGACGAGGTTGCCGAAGGCCGGGTAGATCCGCTCCAGGTAGTAGTCGCGCTCCTGCTCCGGGATCTCGGCCGGCGGGCGGGTGTCGCCCTTCGCCTTCGGCACCCAGATCCGGCCGTCGTTGCGCAGCGACTCGCTCATCAGGGTGAGCTTGGACTGGTGGTCGCCGCTGCGCGGGATGCAGGTGGGGTGGATCTGGGTGAAGCAGGGGTTGGCGAACAGCGCGCCGCGCCGGTGGGCCCGCCAGACGGCGGTGGCGTTGGAGTTCTTGGCGTTGGTGGAGAGGTAGAAGACGTTCCCGTAGCCGCCGGTGGCCAGCACCACCGCGTCGGCCAGATGGGTCGTCAGCTCGCCGGTGACCAGGTCGCGGGCCACGATCCCGCGGGCCCGGCCGTCCACCACCAGCAGGTCCAGCATCTCGGTGCGGGCGTGCAGTTCGACGTTCCCGGCGGCGATCTGCCGGGACAGCGCCTGGTAGGCGCCGAGCAGCAGCTGCTGGCCCGTCTGGCCGCGGGCGTAGAAGGTCCGGGAGACCTGGACGCCGCCGAAGGAGCGGGTGTCCAGCAGCCCGCCGTACTCGCGGGCGAACGGGACGCCCTGGGCCACGCACTGGTCGATGATCTCCACCGAGACCTGGGCGAGGCGGTGCACGTTGGACTCGCGGGCGCGGAAGTCCCCGCCCTTGACGGTGTCGTAGAACAGGCGGCGCACCGAGTCGCCGTCGTTGCGGTAGTCCTTGGCCGCGTTGATGCCGCCCTGGGCGGCGATCGAGTGGGCGCGCCTCGGGGAGTCCTGGAAGCAGAACTGCACCACGTGGTAGCCCTGTTCGGCCAGGGTGGCGCCGGCCGCGCCGCCCGCCAGGCCGGTGCCGACCACGATCACGGTGTGCTTGCGGCGGTTGGCCGGGTTGACCAGCTTGGCCTCGAACCGCCGGCGGTCCCAGCGCTCCTCGATCGGGCCGTCCGGGGCCTTGGTGTCGGCGACGGGCGCGCCGAGGGTGTAGTCGAGGTAGCTCATCGGACCACTCCGGTCATCACGGCGACGGGGACGGACAGGAAGCCGGCGGTGAGCAGCAGCGCGAGTCCGTTCGCGGTGAGCTTCAACCCCCGGTCGCGGCGCGGGTTGTTGGCGCCGAGGGTCTGGGCGGCGCTCCAGAAGCCGTGCCGCACGTGCAGGCCGAGCGCCAGTACGGCCAGGCAGTAGACCCCGCCTCCGTACCAGGTGGAGAAGGAGGCCACGATGTTCTGGTACGGATGGCCCTCCTCGCCCAGCGGGTTCACCGTCAGGGTGGTCAGGTCCAGGATGTGCCAGACGATGAACAGCCCGAGGATCACCCCGCCCCAGCGCATGGTGCGGGTGGCGTAGCTCGCCCGGCGGCGGGTGTGCGCGTACCTGACCGGACGGGCCTTCAGGTCGCGGCGGCTCAGCTGGTACGCGGCGACGCCGTGCGCGACCACGGCCGTGAGCAGGACCACCCGGGCCAGCCAGAGGAACCAGCCGAAGTGCAGCAGCGGCTGGCCCAGGGTGCGCAGCCAGTGCGCGTAGCCGTTGATGTCCTCCGGCCCGAAGAACACCTTGAGGTTCCCCAGCATGTGGGCCACCAGGTAGAGCAGCATGACGAGTCCGCTGACCGCCATGACCGCCTTCTTGCCGAGGGTCGAGCGCCAGAGGACCGCCAGCTTGGACGGACGGGAGGGCGGACGGCCGTCCGTCCGGGTCGCGAGTGCCATGCCGGAAACGGTAGGGACCTTCGGCACGGTGCGTCCAAGACATGGTTCCGGTCCTGGCGATAGGCAGAGCCTATGATGGGTGGATGCAGCTCCAGCAGCTCCGCTACTTCACCGCCGTCGCCGAGACCCGCAACTTCACCCGGGCCGCCGAGCGGGAGCTGGTCGCGCAGCCCTCCCTCTCCCAGCAGATCCGTTCCCTGGAGCGGGAGTTGGGGGCCGCGCTGTTCCACCGCGCCCGGACGGGGGCCACCCTCACCGACGCGGGCGAGGCCCTGCTGCCGCTGGCCCGGCGCATCCTGGCCGACACCGAGTCGGCCCGCCGCGCGGTGCAGGAGACGGTCCAGCTGCGGCGCGGCCGGGTCCGCTTCGGGGCTCCGCCGAGCCTGTGCGTCAGCCTCGTCCCGGACGTGCTGCGGACCTTCCGATCCGCCCACCCCGGGGTCGACCTGCAGCTGCGCGAGGGTGGCTCGCGCGGACTCGAAAGCGCCTTGGAGGCAGGCGAGTTGGACCTCGCCCTGGTGGTCCCGCCGGCCGGTGGCGGGCCGGTCTCACTGGCCGTCACCGAGGTGCTGCACGAGGAGCTGGTCCTGGTCTCCGCCACCGCCCCGGCGGCCGGGCGCCGGGCCCGGATCGAGGACCTGCGGGACCGCCCGCTGGTGATGTTCCGCGAGGGCTACGACGTCCGGGAGACCACCCTGGCCGCCTGCCGCCGGGCCGGCTTCGAGCCCGTCTACGCCGTCGAGGGCGGCGAGATGGACGCCGTCCTCGCCTCCGTGCGGGCGGGCCTCGGCCCGGCCGTGCTCCCCGGCATGGTCGCCGCCCGCTCCGGCCTGCACGTCACCCCCTTCACCCGCCCCGGCCTCGGCCGCACCATCGCCCTCGCGCACGGCCGCGAGGTCCCCCTCAGCCGCGCCGCCGCCGAGTTCCGGACGGCCCTGCTCACCCACCTCACCGAAGCCGCCCGCACCGGCGCCCTCCCCCCGGGCAGCCGCCTGCTGCTGCCCTGAGTCCGCCCGCAGGTGACAGGTCGTCAACAATCGGTGCCCGGTGTGCCCGAGGGGTCCGGTGACGGCCAGACTGTGCCGGTGAGCACTTCGATCCCGCCCCACCCGCCCCAGCTGCACCAACCGCCCCGGTTCGAGCAGCCCCCGCTGCCCCTCCCGCTCCCCCGGGAGCCCGAGCGGCCGCCGGAGCTCTCCGGGCACATGGTGGTCTGCGGGAACGACGCGCTCGCCCACCGCATCGCCCTCGAACTCGCCACCCTCTACCGGCAGGAGGTCGTGGTGGTCCTCCCGTCCCGGCTGCACGGGCACGGACCCCAGATCACCGCGCTCGCCGCCGACCGGGGGCTGCGGGTCAGCACCGTCGAGGCCGCCGAGACCGATGCCGCGGCGCTGGCCGCCGCCGGGGTGCCACGCGCCGCGGCGCTCGCCCTCACCTCCGAGGACGACCAGGCCAACCTGCAGGCCGCGCTCCGGGCCCGCCGCCTCAACCCCGACCTGCGCCTGGTGGTGCGGGTCTTCAACCGGCGCCTGGGCACCCGGGTCGAGCAGCTCCTCGACCGCGCCGCCCTGGCCCGCGACCCCGGCCTGGCCCCCGGCTCGCTCACGGCCTCCACCACCGTGCTGTCCGCCTCCGCCACGGCCGCCCCGGCCCTGGTCGCCGCCGTCCTGGGCGGCCACACCCACGCCCTGCCCGTCGACGGCAGGCTGCTGCGGGTCGCCGAACTGGAGCCCGGGGCCCGCGCCGAGGGCACCGAACTCGCCGTCCTGGCCGCCCCCGCCCCGGTGCCGCCGCACCCCGACGGCCGCCCCGCCCAGGTCGCGCTGCCCGACCCGGCCGACGTCCCGGCCTCCGGCCCCCGCACCGTCCTGGAACTGCTCGGCCCCACCACCCCGCCCCGCCCCCGCCGGCTCCCCGACCTCAACCGCCTCCCGCTGGCCGAACTCTTCACCCCGCGGCTGCGCTGGGCCCTGGCCGGACTGGCCCTGCTGCTGCTCGTCCTCACCGCCGTCACCTGGCTGGTCACCGGCCAACCCCCCGTGCACGCGGCCTGGTTGGTCACCCTCGACGTGCTCGGCATCTCCGACCCGGCCGCCGAGGCCGGCCCCGGCGGCAAGACCCTCCAACTGGTCTCCGCCGTCAGCGGGATGATGCTGATGCCGTTCCTGATCGCCCTCAGCCTGGACGCCCTCGGCACCTTCCGCTCCGCCACCACCCTGCGCCGCCCGCCGTCCGGCCTGACCGGGCACGTCGTGCTGGTCGGCCTCGGCCGGGTCGGCAGCCGGGTCCTGGACCGGCTCTGGGAGCTGGGCATCCCCGTGGTCTGCGTGGACCGCTCCCCCACCGCCCAGGGCATCGCCCGCGCCCGTACCTACGACGTCCCGGTGGTCATCGGCGACGCCACCCAGGACGGCGTCCTGGAGGCCGCCAGGATCGGCCACAGCCGCGCCCTGCTCGTCCTCACCAGCGAGGACGGCACCAACCTGGAGGCGGCGCTGGCCGCCCGCGAGAGCGACCCCCGGCTCCGGGTCGTGCTCCGGCTGTTCGACGACGGCTTCGCCAACGACGTCTACCGCGCCCTGCGCGCCTCCTACCCCCAGGCCGACACCCGCAGCCGCAGCGTCTCCTTCCTCTCCGCTCCCGCCTTCGCCTCGGCGATGATGGGCCGTCAGGTGCTCGGCGCCATCGCCATCGGCCGCGAGGTCCTGCTGGTCGCCGCCCTCGACGTCACCGGCAACCCCCACCTCGCCGACCGCACCATCGGCGAGGCCCAACGCCCGGGCTCCTGGCGCATCCTGGCCCTCGACCTGGCCGACCCCGCCGAACGCCGCCCCGACCTCACCAGCCCCTACACCGCCGAGCCCGAACTCCTCTGGAACCCGGCCCCCACCCACCTGCTCTCCCCCGGCGACCGGGTCGTGGTCGCCGCCACCCGTGAGGGCCTCGGCCTCCTCACCGCACCGGACCACCACACCCCGGCCTGAGGCCCCACCGGACGGCGCCGGCTCACCCTGCTCACCGGCTCACTCAGCTGGTCTTCTATGGTCGAGATCGGTTGCGTTCGATGATGGTCTCGGGGCGGCGGATGGTTTTGCCGACGTCGTAGCGGGTGGCGGGCCGCTGGTTCTTCGAGCCGGGTGGTCTGCCGGGGCCGGGCCGGGTGGGTTTGGGAACCCGGACCGGGCAGGGCAGAGTCGGGCGGATGTTCCTGACCCCCGTCGGACCCGGGCGGGGGTGAGCTTGTTCGGCTGGGCTGCCCGTTCCCAGGGGCGGCGGACGTCCTCGGCGAGCGGCCGAGCGAGGCGGAGCTGGGTGTGCGCGACGATGACCAGCCATGTCCATCGGTCCGCCGCTTGCGGGGTGCGGAGCTTGGGGCGGGTCCAGCCGAGGGTCTGCTTGATCATGCGGAACGTGTGCTCCAGGTCGAACCTTCGCGGGAACGCCTGCCAGCGCAGATCGACGTCGCCGGCGCTCATGCCGGTGGCGGAGGACCACAGCCAGAGCGGCAGCGGGTCGCCTCCGCCCGGTAGGTGGTCGGCCTGAAGGCGGATCAGTGTCCCTTCGATGAGGGGGAGTTCGCTGTCGTGGTCGATCCAGGCGGATCGGGTGGTGAGCCGCGGGTGCAGGCGGTCCCAGGCCATCGCGGAGGCTGTGCCGTAGCGGTCGGTGGCCTGGACAGTCACTGTGTCGGGCTCTCCCCAGGTGCCGGGCTTGGCGAAGCGGAACTCCCTGCCGTGCTTCGGGGGGCGCCCGCCCTGGGGGTAGGCCAGGGAGTACTCCAGCTGTGTCGGCGTCGGCCGTCGCATGACCCGATCGGAGCGCATCCGCCCCAGCACTTCCACCGGCAGATCCTTCAGCAGGTAGACCAGGCGCGGGGCATCGTAGCCGGCGTCGAAGACGGCCAAGACGTCCGGATCCCCTTCACACCAGCGTTCGCTGGCGACCAGGTCCTCGATCACCCGGCGGACCTGGTCGGCAGTCACCTCAGCGACGTCGTCCTCGGGCCCGAGTCGTACGGCGTCGAGCAACTGGCACCAAGAGGTACATCCTGATTCAAGAGCGGCGACGAACGAGTACGGCCAGCCCGGGATCATCAGATGCTGGTCCCGGCCACGGCCGTAGGTGTGGCAGAACAGCCGGTCCGCGCTGCACTCAGCGTCCGGCCGCAGCCAGTTGCTCACGTCCACCGCCAGGACGAGCCGGTCGTCGGCAGCCTTCGGCTGGCGCAGCGCGGCCAGTGTCCGCCGCAGCCGTGCGACGTCGAGTCGGCCGCGGTTGAGCGCGTCGTACAGCGCGCCGTGCCCACGCCGGTGCTCCGGCAGCAGCGTCAGGTCAACGGGTGCTGTCACGGGACCGTCCGCGCACAGCAACGCGTCCACGAGCTCGAACAGCTCATCCCTCCGCGCGGTCAGACACGCGAAGAAGGCCTCCCGGAAGTGTGACGCTTCAGCGAACGGATCCCGCCTGGCATCGCGGTACAGCAGACTCATCCCCCACGGCCTTCGTCGAGTTCAGGTGCGTCCTTGGTCGGAGCACATGATCAGACGAAGGCCGTGCCCACGTCCGGCGAACCCCCGAATGAGCGATCCCGTTCGAGGCACCGTTCGACCGAGATGGAAAGGCACAAGCTGAGCGCCCGAGGCAGACCCTGTGCCTACGGGCCTGCCGGCCCGGCGGCAGTTCGCGGTGCCTGCCCGATCGGCCGGAGCACCCGAGGACCGGTTAGCGTCGGGCGTCGCCGGGGGCCAGCAAGCTGGTCACGTCCGCGATGGCCTGTGCCGAGGGCTGAACAGCCGTCAACAGCCGGGGCCCGGGCACCGACCACACGGTCAACGCCCGAGCCCTGCCCCTTTGAGGTCGTCCCCGCCAACAACCCGCCACCACCATGTTCGAGACGCCGTTCGGGGCGGGTGGCTAAAGCGCAAGGTCAGGCCCGGTGCCTGAACCAGAGGTTGACCCGCTGGACACCATTTCCGAAGTACCCCGGTGCGCAGTAGTAGTACTCCTGGGGATCGCGGGGAAACACGTGGTCGAGGTAGTAGTTCTGCTCGTCTTTCGCCTTGTTGCAGCCGTTCCAGTTGTCGGCGCTGACACCCGTGTCGTAGGTACGCACCAGGTCGTTGGCGTACGAGACGTTGGCCGCCGCGAAAGCCGTCCCGGTGCTCGCGGTGATTGCCCCGGTGGCTGCGGCTCCAGCCAGCAGGAGGGCAGCCGAGGCCCGTGCGATGCGCTTCATGTACAGGATCTCCTTCGTAGTGGACACCGCTCCGGGGCCCTGCCCGCGGAACAGCTCCACTGTGTCGTCGCAGTCATCCATGCGGCATCAGTCATCTGACTGCTGTCCGTACTCGCCCCAGAGAGGCGAGTACCCTGCCCCTTTGAGGTCGTCCCCGCCAACAGCCCGCCACCACCATGTTCGAGACGCCGTTCAGGGCAGGTGGTTAAAGCGCTAGCTCAGTGCCTGATCCTGAAGCCTGCGCGTCAAGTTCGGCTTGGAGTGGCCGGCCCTCCCTAGGCTGGGTGACGGGTGTGGCGGTCTGCAGTGCGGTGAGCTGCTCGTGGTCGGGGTCCGGTTGGAGGCGCCGTTCTGCCCGGCACGTTGGCGGGGTGCGCCGCAATGGGGGCAGGCCGTCTGCTCACTCGAACGGGTGAAGCTCGTGACGTTGGCCGGTTCCGTTCGCTGATGCCCCCTGGCTTGCTGCTGCACTGGTCAGCCCGCCCTCACTCCCGCAGGTGCCGGTGGCGGTGACCTGAACCAGGCGGCGACGGCCCCGCGCCCGGCCCCAAGCCCCAAACACCCGCGGGCCTGATCTTGTACCGTCCGCCGCGTCACACCCGATCCGCGACAACCGAGGAGACTCACCGCGATGGACCGCGACACCTGGATGGCTCAGAACGGACTGCACCTCAACGAACACGGCGCCCCCGTGGACGCCAACGGAGTCGAACACTTCCAGCCCAACGACGCGTTCGAACTCCTCGACGCCGTCAGCTCCAGCGACCACGTCGCGCACCAGTCCGACGACGTCCTCGGATAAGCCCGCCGAGCCCCGCCAAGCCCCCGGACCGGGAGCAAGTGGCACACCGAAACGCACCAACACGACACGACCAGAACCATGGAGGTGTTCGCTTCGCTGTCACCGTGACAGCGAAACGAACACCTCCAGCCGTGCCAAGACCACCATCAATACCCTGACCAGGCATTACGGGTTCAGAAAGGGGCACTCACCGGCTCACCGCTCCTCCAGTCGGCTCAGCACCTGCATGGCCTCGCGCTCGATCCGGGCCAACTCGCCCAGCAGCGGGGCCGCTTCGTCGAGCCGGGCCTGCCCGTCCGGGGCACCGGCCCGTCCGACCAGGGCCGCCACCTCCGTCCAGAGCCCGGCCGCCTCGGCGTACAGCGCGTGGCCGGTGCGCAGCCGGTCCCCGCCGATCAGCCCGAGGCACTCCGCGAGGAAGTCCCGGTAGAGGTTGCGGAACAGCGCACCACCGGTGCCGGCCCGTTCCATCAGCAGGGCGGCCTGCGGCAGGTCACGCTCCGGATCCGCGGCGCGGTCGCGCCAACCACCCACCATCTTGGCCGTCTTGGCGATACCGCGGTGGCCGAGGTTGGCGATCGGCGGGTTGAGGAAGGCCTCGGCGCAGGCGGTGACGGCGGGCACGATCTGCCGGTACGGGTCGAGCGCCCCGGCGGCCGGTACCGCCAGGGTGAAGGAGCGGTGCTTGGCGGCCATCGGACCTCGGGCCGCCCTGGCCTCCGCGAGGCTCGCCAGACCGGTGGAGACGGCGCCGCCCTGCTGCGCCGTGTCCACCAGCAGCGCCCGGCCGTCCCCGTAGCCGTACAGCGCCACCACGTGACCGGAGAAGTGCGCCTTCGAGGTGAAGTACTCCAGGTAGTGGCTGTCGAGCTGGAGCCCCACCGGGCGGCCGTCATCCTCCACCGCCGCCCGTACGTTCTCCCAGGCCCTGCCCGGGGAGGTGGTCTCCCGGACCACGAGGTCCAGGGCCAGCCGGGCGGCCAGGTTGCGGGTGAGCTCGAAGGGCCTGACCCTGCCGCCCAGGAAGGGGAAGTCCATGCCCTTGCCGTCCCAGTAGACGAAGGAGAGCCCGGAGCCGAGCCCGAAGAGCATCGGCTCGGACAGGTCGATCCCTTCGTGCCGCAGCAGCACCCCCAGGGCCGTGGTCTCGCAGTGCTGCCCGCCCCGGGTCTCCACACCGGCCACCGTGCTCATGCGCTCTGCTCCTCGCTCTCGCGGACCGGGATCACCAGCCGGGTCATCAGTTCCTCCTGCGGGGCCTCGTGCGGGCCGACCAGGTACGCCTCCCGGGCCGGAGCCAGCGGGTGCAGCCCGCGCTCGTGCACGGCGGCGAACAACGCGTGGTAGGCGAGCGGGAGTTGGGCGTACGAGCCGGTGTGCACGGTCTCCACCGCCATCCCGCCCGGCAGAATCACGGTCTCCAGGCCCTCCACCTCCGCCGCCATGGTCCGCGCGCCGACGGCGATGCCCATCGGCTCCGCCAGGTCCAGCGGGTACAGCCCCCACAGCGGGGGCTCCCACCCCGTGCCGGAGCGGGCCAGCGCGGGCAGCAGACGGCCCGCGCACGCCCCGAAGGCCTCGGCGATCCGGTCGGGAGCGCAGTCGCCCCGGACCACGGCCAACCGCAGCTCCGGCTCCTGAACCACCGTCACCGCGTAGCCCTGCTCCGGCAGACCGCCCTCCGCCAGACGCTCCAGCAGGCCCAGCCGCACCTCGTCCCGCCGGATCCGCTCGGCCACCCTGTCCCGCTCGGCGCGCAGGATCTCCGCCCGCTCCCCCGGCCCCGCGGCCAAGGCTCGGGCGATCACGGCCAGCGGAAGGTCCATCTCGCGCAGCAGCGCGATGGTCAGCGCGTCCCGCGCCTGGGCCGGTTCGTAGTACCGGTAGCCGGTGGCCCCGTCCACCCGGGCGGGCGCCAGCAGGCCGGTGTCGTCGTAGTGCCGCAGCTGCTTGACGCTCAGCCGGCACAGGCGGGCGAACCGCCCGATGGTGAGTAGCTCCTCGTGCACGCCCCCATCGTGGACCCTCCCCCCGTGGGAGGGTCCACCCGGAGGCGGTCCGCGGCGCGTCCGGTCCGGCCCTGGTCGCCACCGCCGACCCGCGCGGCGCGGCCGGCTCCGGCCGCACGAACCGACGGTCCGCCTCGGGAGAGGCGCACCGCCGGGAGGACGGGTTCCGGGGAGCCGCAGCAGGCGTCGGCCCCTCACCCCATCGGGTCGGCGGTCGTCCTGAAGGACCGGTCGTCAGTCGCCCCGGCGGGGCCGGTGACCTCGCGGCCCGGCTCCAGGGTCAGCCTGGGCACCGCGAGGCCCGCCTGGGCGCAGCCGTGGGCCAGTTCGGCCCGGAGGCGGTGAGCCAGGGCGGACAGCACGGGCGGAGCCAGGTCGACCGGACCGTCGGCCCCGGTCTCGCCGCCGAGGTCCAACTGCCTCAGCTGGATTCCGTGTTGCTCCCGCGTCCGAGCCATCAGCCCGACCATCCGGCGTACGGCGGCCAGGTACGGCTTGAGCGTCCCGGGCTGGGCACCGACCTGGCAGGAGAGGCCGACGAGTTCGAGCTCGGGCCGGCGGACGAGGCGGGCGATGGCATGCTGGGCGGATCCGTCGGTGACGCAGAGGCCGGGCCGCGGGCCGGCCGGGCCGGCGAGCGTGCGCCCACCCGCCCCGACGCCCGGCAGCACCGAGAGCAGCACCTGCTGGCGGGTACCCGGCGCGACCAGCGCGGCCAGCCGCGCACTCTCCGAAGCGCTGTCGAGGACGATGCGCCCCACGCCGAGTTCCACTGCGGCGCGCAGGGCCTCGGGGCTCCCGGCACCGCCGTGCAGCAGGATCCGCCCCGGCGGGAGACCGGCCGCCACCGCCAGGTCCAACTCCCTCGTCGAGCGCACCTCCAGGCCCAGCCCCTCCTCCCGGACCCACCGGACGACGGGGCCGCAGAGGTACGGCGGCGCCACGTGCACCACGTCGGCATCCGGGAAGGCGGAGCGGTAGGAACGGCACCGGTCGCGGAGCCCGGCCTCGTCGGGGACCCACACGGTCGGGTGGGCGGTGGGCCGCGCGATGGACACGAGGGGCCTCAGCCGATCGGGAGGTGGCGGCGGGCGGTGGTTCGGGGGGCGTCGATCCGCAGGGGGTCCCAGGTGTCCACGGCGGGTGCGGGAGCGGAGAGTTGGGGATCCACGGTGAGGACGGTGACGCCCATCGGCTCGGCGAGTGCGCGCAGGGCCGGTTCGGCGAGCCGGATCCACGGCTGCTGCGGACCGAGCGCGGCGGCCAGCAGCTGCCCCGTGGTGAACCCGACGGCCGTCCGGGCGCCGAGCGCCGTGCGGAAGAACCGGGCGGTGCACCCCGTCGGCCCCGGCCGGACGGGCACGTAGAGCGGTCCGGCCGGGGCGGGTTCACACGGCTCGGAGTCCTCGGTGCACGCGCACTGCGGCATGGCTATTCCTCTCCTCGGGCAGGGTCCGGCCACCGAAGCCGGCGGCGGGCACGGTGCTGACGCTACGCCCACCGACCATCGGCCCCACCACCGTACTGACGGACGTTTGACACGCAACACCCGCTTCCTGACGCGGCGTTGGCGTCTACCGCCCCGCCCACCGACCCCGATCACCCGCACGGCACGGCGGAGGGCGCGGCCGCCGGACCGGCTGCCGCGCCCTCTCCCCCATCACCTGGCCGTGGCCGGTGGCCCGGCGGGGATTCCCCCGCCGGAGTGGAAGCGGAGCGTCCCCCACGGACCGCCCCGACTCCCTTCGAGCACGACCCTAGGCGCACACACGCGCCCTCCCCGCCTCCCCTGACGCCCTCCTTGCGCCCGCACCACCGATCCTGACGCCCCCTTGGCACCGCCCCGCCCACCAGACCCGCCGAGGCCACGGCCCCGCCGTAGTGCACCAAGACCTGGGCGGCCGCAGCTCGCAGGCTGTGAACGGATGAGGGCTACGAAGGTCGGCCTCGACCCCAGCGCCTGCCCGCCCGCTTCGCCGCCTTCTCCGCGATGGCCGCATTCCGCCGCGCCACCTCCTCGCCTCTGCGGTCGTCGAACGCGGCGAAGATGGTGGCGGCCTGGGTGTGCGCGTCGATGGCCTCCTCGAACCTGCCCAGGTCCCTCAGCACGATGCCGAGGTTGTTCAGTGTCTTGGCTCCGCCATGGTGATCGCCGAACTCCTCGCAGATGATCAGGTCGCCGGCGTAGGCACGGACAGCCTCGTCCAGTCGCCCTACCTCGCGGAGAGCGATGCCGAGGTTGTTCAGCGCCTCGCCTTCGCTCTGGCGGTCGCCGAGCGCCTGGTAGACGGCGAGTTCACTGATGTGCGCTTCGACGGCTTCGTCGAACCGACCGGCGTCCTGCAGGGCGAGGCCGAGGTTGTTCAGGGCACGGCCTTGGCCTTGATGGTCGCCCAGCTCGCGGCAGGAGGTCGCGGCCTGGGCAAGGACGCGGACTGCCTCGTCCGGCCGGCGCGCCTCTCGCAGGGTGTCGCCGAGGTCGTTCAGGGCCTGGCTCTCCCCGTGGCGGTCATCGAGGTCCCGGAAGACGGCGAGGGCCTGGGTGTGGGTGTCGACGGCCTCGGTGAGCCTGCCCAGTTCCTGCAGCGCGACGCCGAGGGCGGCCAGGGCCAGGCCTTCTCCGTGGCGGTCATGGACCTCACGGAAGAGCATGAGGGCCCGAGTGTGGGCTTTGGCGGCCTCGGCGAATTCACCCCGTTCCTGCAGGGTGATGCCGTAGTCGTTCAGCGAGTGGATCTCACGATGGTGGTCACGGGGGGAGAACGTCGGCGAGGAGAGCTTGGCGCCGATCGCGCTCTCCTCGGCCGATTCCCTCAACTGCGCGAGCTGGCCGCAGAGTTCCTCCAGCTCCGGTGTGGCAGTGAACCATTCTTCGCGGGCGTGGGGACGGATCCCGTCCATGGTGGTGATCGCTCGGAGGAACATGCCGACGTGGGCATCGGGGTCCTGGACCACCAAGCGGTACGCGTGCAGGAGCGCGGCCAGCGCGGGTTCGAGGGCCGCCTGCCACAGGCCGGCTTCGATCAGGACGTTCGCGACCCGGGAGAACAGGTCGGCGGAGGGCATCTCGTCGAAGTCGGTGTAGTCGAGCCGGTACCACGTGTCGAGTGCACGACGGAGACCGCGGAGGAACTCGGCACCGGGGGCGCCGTCGTTCTGCCACAGGCACAGCTGGAGGGAGTTCACGCAGATGCCGTAGTTCGTCGTCTCGCTGTCCAGCCCGAGCCGCCGTTCGTGTTCGGCGAGGGCGATGGACTCCTCCATGGCGGAGCACGCCTCCGGGATCTCCTCAAGGTGCTTGTGGAGGACGGCGAGGTTGGCGAGTGCCGTGATCAGCACCCATCCGCTGTGCTGGGGGTCTCGGCGGGCAGCGGTCCGGCCGGCTTCGACCAGGTCGGCAGCGATCTGCCGGGCTTCCGCGATCCTGCCCGCCTTCATCAGGAGTGCGAGGAGGTTGGACCGCCGAAGCGTCAGATCGAACAGTTCGTCAGGGTCTTGTTCGGCGAGCTCCGTCGTGGTCTCCACCGCGCGGTGCAGAGCGTCCGCGGCTTCGTCCACGCGGCCCTCGTTGCGGAGCATGTCGGTGAGGACCTGGAGCTTGAAGGGTAGGGCCTCCCGGGCATCCGGATCGGCCGGTGCCAGTTCCTCGAACCGGTCGATCGCCCGCCGCGCCTGGCGTATCGCCTCGTCGTGGCGTCCGAGCATGCGGAGGTCGGAGCTCAGGTCGTCCAGCGCCTGGGCGTGCATGTGGTCCCGGCCGGGGGTGTCCGAGGCGACTGCCTCCCAGAGGCTCAGCCGTTCCTGCCCGACCTGCAGGGCCTCCTCTCTCCGGCCGACCGTGCCGAGTGCGTGGTTCAGCCCTGCCAGAGCGCGGGCGAGCTCGATCCGGGAGGCCGTCGAACCGTCCTGGGCCAGCTCGCGCCGCACCGAGACGTCCTTCTCGGCCAGCAGCAGTCCGAGCCTGCTCATGCGCCCGAGGTCGCCAACGCGCCTACGGCTGAGCATGGGGACGAACGAGAGTTCGGAGAGCGTGCTCGGCGCGAAGTCGACGGACTCCACGGCATCGAGCAGTGCCCGTTCGACGTCGGCCAAGCGCTCCGCGTCGTCGATGCCGTTCGAGGCGCGGACCAGGACCGTGAACAGCCGGACCTGCTGCTCGGCCGAGCAGCGCCTCAGCAGGGCAGCCAGCGGGACCGGTCGGTCGAAATCCAGGAGCACACGGACGGCGTGGTACTCCCCGACACGGTCGGGTTGGATTCCTCCCCAGTACCTTCCCGGCCCGGGCGGGTAGAGGGTGCGGAGCCAGGACGCGACCCAGTAGGCCCGGTCGGCCGGGACGTCCGGGAGCGTACTGATCACCGCGACGGCCTCAGCCGGGTCGGCTGCCCCACACATCGTCGCGACCGCGACGGCCCTCTGCAGGTGGTCCGTGTCACCAGCAGGTCCGAACCGTTTCGCGGAGCGGATCCAGTAGCGCTGCTCGTGCCGCAGCAGCGTGGCTTCGTGGGGCTCCTCACCCGCCTCGACCGGCTTCGAGCCGCTCTGCAGGAGGGCGACGAGCGCGGCCATCTGCACGGTGAGCGCGGATTCGTAGACCGGGTCGTCCGGATCGCGCGGCGCACGCAGGACGCTGCCGAGCGCGGGCCACCCTGCCGGTGGACGGCCCGGCAGCTCGGGAACCGTCTCCAGCAGCTCGGACAGATCCGCCACCGCGTCGTCGTACAACGCGACCCGGTCCTCGGCCGGACCGTCCTCGGGTGCCAGCGCCCGCAGTGACGACACCGGTGCTCGGGCGAGGATCTCGTCGGCGTGGGCGGCGGTGAGCGCGTCGGTCCGCCACCGCCCGTCCGCACGGGCGAGGAGCAGGAGGCGCGTCCGGTGCCGGCAACTGCGAAGGCGATCGATGACGTGCCGCACCAACAGCGGGCGTACGTCCGCGTAGTCGATCACGATGAGGAAGGGGAGCGCGGTCTCCAAGGAGTCGAGCTGGCCTTGGTCGAGATCGCGGAGCTCGCCCCGCAGGTGCCCGGTGACCCACCCCTTGGCGTGGAGAAGCTCGCTCAGCCGACGCGCGAGACGGGACTTTCCCTGCCCGCCGGGCCCGGTCATCACCCGCACGGCAAAGGGAGCGTCGTCCTTCTCGCACCAATCGCCGAGTTCCCGCAGTTCCTCCTCGCGCCCGCGGAAGCGGACGGCCTCGGCATCCGCGCGCAGCAGCATGGTCGGGGACAGCGGATCCCGCAGCTTCGCCGCCGGTTCCAGCAGCGCCGAGGGCTCCACGGCCTCCAGCACGGGCGGCCACTTGCTGTGCCTGGCGATGATCGCGGTGAAGTGGGGGTCCTTGAAGAGCACTGACGTCTGGGCCGCGGTCAGGCGTGTGCCCTTCCCACCCCGGCCTGTGATGTCGGCCCACACCACCCCGCACAGCAGATCGCCCTGGGGGCTCTCGGCGATCACGGCGGCTCCCGACATTCCGGACCAGCCGGTGGTCCTCGGCGGAGTCTCCACAGGGCGGGTGGCGTCGTCGCTCACGATCTCGTAGCGGCCCGCGTGCCCCCCGATTCCCGGCACGAGCCGTCCGCTGACCCGCCCGTCCAGACGCCGGTTCGTGGCGACCCGGGCGTCCGAGGACCTGCTCCCGGCCGTGTCGTCCTCCATCCGGGGGAAGCCGGCGATGGAGACCTCGTGCGGCCGGTCCCCAATGACCACCCCCCACCGCTGCGGAGGCCACATGTGCGTGTCGGCCAGCGACTCGGGCACCGCTTGGTGCGCCTCGCTCCGGGACAGGTAGGACGGCTGGATCTCGACGAGCGCCGCGTCCGTCACCTTGTTGATCCGCAGCCACACCACCTCTGCGGGAAACTGCTCCTCACCGCCGTCAGGTCGCCGTACCGTCAACCTGACGCCCGCTGACTTGATGGCGTCCTCGACGACGTGCCCGGCCGTCAGGACGAGCCCAGGAGCCACCATGTACCCGGACCCGAACGCCGTACCGTCCTCGCGGTGGACCCACAGCTGTACTCTTCGGTCGAACTCCACCGTTCCCCCAATGTGCCGCGTCGTTACGGGTGGTTCGCCTGCACCTCGTCCCTGACGAAGACGACCTCTCCGGCACCGTCCTGCGGAGTGAGCTTCACGGTGACCTTGTGCGTGGCCTTGCTCGCCCGCTCGGCCTTGCCGCCCGCGCTGACCACCGCGAACCGCAGGCCCCCGTTCACGCTGCGGGTTCCCGTCAGCTCCATGCCGAGTTCGAGCGTGATCTCCCCGACGGCGAACCGGACATCGCTGTCATCGGCCGGACTCTCCGCGGCCTGCCGCTGGGCCTGGGCGATCTGCCGGCGCAGCAGTGCCACCGCGTCGGCCAGGTCCATCCACTCGTCTCCGGAACTGTTTCCCATGTATGGCCAACTCCCATTGCCGTCATGTGCGTTGGCCACGACCGTTCCACAGGGCACGGAACCGGGCGGGGTTTTCCGACAAGTCCGTGCGGATTCGTTACCCGTGCGGCTGCGATCGCGGGTCCGCCCTACCCGACGTGGACGCGGGGGCGGCGGGAGCGGTCCGGTTCGGCCTCGCGGAGGACCTCGCGGGTGACCGGGGCGACCTCGCCCTGGCCGAGCAGGAAGAAGCGGAAGAACTGGGCGAAGGGGCTGCCCTCGGTCCACTCGAAGTAGATGTGCGGCCGCAGCCCGGTGCGGTCACGGACCGTCAGGAGCAGGGCGGCCAGGGCGTTGGGGACGCTGGAGCTCTCCAGGGTCAGCACCCGGTAGCGGTCGTGCAGCACCTCGCCGCACACGGTCAGCTCGGCCTCGAACTCGGAGGGGTCCCTGACCGTGACCTCGACGAAGACCAGGTCGTCCTCCTCGGGGATGTCGTTGTCGGCGCGGATCTGGCGCTTCTTGTCCCGGTACTCGGCCAGGTCGCGGCGGTCCGGCTCGTTGGCGACCAGGCGCAGCGGCCGGTGGGTGTAGTCCCGCAGGAAGCGCTCGGCCGCTTCGTCCAGCACCACGTCGGTGACCCGCAGTTCGAAGGCGCGCTTGAGCCGCGAGAGCAGCGAGACCAGCACGATCGCGGCGATGAAGCAGGCGCCGATCTTCACCCCGTCCGGGCGCTCGGCGACGTTGTCGCCGGTGGTGTAGACGAAGACCGCGGCGATGGTGGCGAAGGCGACGGTCCAGCCGCGCTGGCGGGCCTTGCGGGCGGCGATGGTCACGGCGATGGCCGCCGAGGTGATCAGCACCAGGACGCCGGTGGCGTAGGCGCCGCCCTGGGCGTCCACCGAGGCGTCGAAGATCCAGGTCACCAGGAAGGCGATCAGGGTCAGCACGATCACCATCGGCCGCACCGCCCTCGCCCAGGCCGGGGCCATGCCGTAGCGGGGCAGGTAGCGCGGCAGCAGGTTGAGCATGCCGGCCATCGCGGAGGCTCCGGCGAACCACAGGATCAGGATGGTGGAGAGGTCGTAGACGCTGCCGAAGGTGTTGCCGAGGTTCTCGTGCGCCAGGTAGGCCAGCGCCCGCCCGTTGGCCGGGCCGCCGACCTCGAAGGCGGACTCCGGGATCAGCAGCGTGGTGACGAAGCTACTGGTGATCAGGAAGGTGCTCATGATCAGCGCGGCGGTGGTCAGCAGCTTGCGCGCTCCCCGGATCCGGCCGGTCGGGCGCTCCTCGGTGTCGCCGGGGTCGCCCTCGATGTGCGGCATCACCGCCACGCCCGTCTCGAACCCGGACAGGCCCAGCGCCAGCTTGGGGAAGACCACCAGGGCGACCCCGATCATCGCGAACACGTTGCCGTGCTCGGTCGTCAGGGCCGAGGACCAGTCCTGGACGACGTGCGGCTCCTGGGTCAGCTGCCACAGCCCGTTGCCCACCACGACCACGTTCAGCGCCAGGTAGACCGCGACCAGCACCACCGCGACGCCCATCGCCTCGCTGAACCCCTTGAGGAACACGGCGCCCAGCAACGCGATCAGCACCAGCGTGATCAGCACCTGACGCCCCGACAGGGCGTCGTGCAGGTGTGGGTTCTCCACCAGGTGGGCGGTGGCGTCGGCCGCCGACAGCGTGATGGTGATCATGAAGTCGGTGACGGCGAAGCCCAGCAGCGCCAGCACGAACAACTTCCCCTGCCAGAACGACAGCAGCCGCTCCAGCATCGCGATCGACCCCTCGCCGTGCGGGCTCTCCGCGGCCACCCGCCGGTACACCGGCAGCGCGCCGGCCAGGGTGACCACCACCAGCACGATGGTCGCCACCGGCGACAGCAGCCCGGCCGCCAGCGCCGCGATGCCGGGCTGGTAGCCGAGGGTGGAGAAGTAGTCCAGGCCGGTCAGGCACATCACCCGCCACCAGCGCGCGCCCTTGTGCCCCTCCGGGCCGTCCGCGTGCGGCCCCGGGTGCTGCTTGGCCCGGTCGGACAGGCCCTCCAGCAGCCAGGACCGCAGCCTCGACCCCCGCGACACCGCGTGCGTGTCCGCTGCACCCACCGCACCGCTCCGTCCGCGCAGCCGTACGCCACCGGGCCCGGTGACACCGCGTCAGGTTAGGTGATCATCAGCCGGGCCCCCGGCGGCACCACGCCGCAGGTCAGCCCTTCGGCCGCACGGGCTCCCGGCGACCTACCGACCGCCCGACGGGCCGTCAGAGCGCGGTCGGCCCCAGCTCAGTCGGCCCCAGCTCAGTCGGCTCCAGATCGGTCGGCTCCAGCTCGGTCGGCTCCAGCGTGCCCGCGAAGGTGCGGGCCGCGAGGCCGAAGGAGAGCGTCATGCCGACGCCCGAGGTGACCGAGAGGGCCCGGACGCCGGGGGCGAGGTCGCGGACCAGCAGCGGGCCGCGGGCACTGCTGGCGTAGACGCCCTGCCAGCGTTCGAGCACCTCCAGGCGCTCGACGCCCAGCACGTCGGCGATCGCGTCGAGCAGCAGCCGGGAGACCCGCTCGTCCAGGAACGGCGGGGTGGTGTCGTCGTAGTGGTGGGAGTCCCCCGCCAGGATGGTGCCGTCCGGCAGGCCGGTGAACATGACGTTGGCGCCGATCTCCACCAACTCCGGGCTGTGGGCGAGGACTTCCTCGCGCAGCCGGGCCGCCGAGGGCTGCGCGGTGAAGGCGTCGTAGCGCAGCATCGAGGTGGCCGTCAGCACGGCGGAGTCGGTGCGGAAGGCGGCGGGGGCCTTGACCCGGGCCATGTTCAGGCGGCAGCGCTCGATCCCGTGGCGCTCGGCCGGCTCCGGGAAGAGGTGGTCGAGGTCGTGGCCGACGCAGACCAGGATCTGACGGCCGTGCACCGGGCCGCGGCTGGTGTGCACGGTGCCGGGCTCCACGCCGGTGACGGAGGTGCCCCACCGGATCTCGGCGCCGGGCTGCTGGGCGATCCACGCCGCCAGCGCGGGAGCCGCCTCGCGCGGGTCCACCCGCAGGTCGTCGGGGAGGAACGCCCCGCCGACCAGGTCGCCCACGGCCGGCCGGCCGAGCACCGCGGCGGTCTCGGCCGCGCTGCGCAGCCGCACCGCGTCCCCGCCCCGGTCGGCGTGCAGCTCCTCGAGGACGGCCGCCTCGGCCTCCGAGCGGGCCACCACCAGGGCGCCGGCCTCGCGCGCCCAGAACCCGGCGGCCGCGGCCGCGCGCAGCCAGCCGCTGCGGGAGAGCCGGGCGATGTCGAGCAACTCCCCTGACTGGGCGCCGATGCAGCAGTGTCCGAAGTTGCGGACGGACGCGCCCACCGGGCGCCGGTCGCGTTCGACGACGGTGACGGACAGGCCGTTGGCGAGGGCCTCGAAGGCGTGTGCGAGGCCGACGATGCCGGCCCCGACGACGACCAGGTCAGAAGGTGCGGTGCTCATGCCGCCCAGACTTCCCTCCGGCCGAGCACCTGTCAATGGCTGTATAGACAACTTTCCTTCTGCTCACCTGGGTGACATCTGATGTTCACCAGGAAAATCGCACCTCAGGTCACCTCTTGGGAATCCGCCGACGTAGTGTCATAGTCGAGTTGTGAAGACAACTTCGGAGGGGCCGCTGCACCAGCGGCTCAGCGTGGAGCTCCTGCGCCGGATCAACACCGGGGCCTGGCCCGAGGGCCAACCGGTGCCCACCGAGGCCCAGTTGTGCGCCGAGTTCGGCGTCTCCCGGGGCCCGGTCCGCCAGGCCCTGGCCACACTGCGCCGCGAGGGCAACCTGGTCGGTGGCCGCGGCCGCCCGCCCGTGGCCCGCCGCACCGCGCCCTCGCAGCCGTTCGCGACCTTCCTCTCCTTCACCGAGTGGGCCGAGTCGATCGGCCGGGAGCCCGGGCAGCGGACGGTCGAGGTCTCCCGCCGCCGGGCGTCCCAGCCGGCCGCCTCCCGGCTCGGCCTGACCGAGGACGACCACGTGGTCGAGCTGGTCCGCCTGCGGCTGCTCGACGGCGTCCCCGCGATGCTGGAACGCTCCAGCTTCGTCGCGGAGGTCGGCCGCCACCTGTTCGACTTCGACCCGGACTCCGGTTCGGTCAACGCCGAACTGCTCCGCCGCGGCGTGGACCTGTACCGCGCCCGGCACACCATCGACGCCATCGCCGCCGGAGCGACCGACGCCGAGCTGCTGGAGGTCCGGCCCCGCGATCCGCTGCTGCGGGTCCGCCGGATCACCTCCTCCAGCGACGGGGAACCGCTGGAGTATGGCGACGACCGCTACCTCCCCGCGATGGCCACCTTCACCATCGAGAACACCCTCGAAGGCCGCACCGTCGCCGGCCGCTCCCCCGCCACCGCTCCCGCTCCCGCTCCCGCTCCCGCTCCCGTCAACACCACCGCACCCGCACCGAAGAGGACTGACACGTGATCGAGCTCGCCGTACTGGACATGGCCGGCACCACCATCGACGAGGCCGGCGCGGTCTACCAGGCGCTGCGCGCCGCCGTGGAGCGCAACGGCGTCGCCGTCGCCGACGAGGACCTGCAGACCTGGATGGGCACCGACAAGCGCGAGGCCATCGACGCCCTGGTCCGCCTCGGCGGCGGCACCCCCACCCCCGAACTGGTCGAGGAGAGCTACCGGGCCTTCGCCGAGTACCTGCGCGAGGCCTACCTGGCCACTCCGCCGCAGCCCCTCCCCGGCGTCGAGCAGGCCCTCGCCGAGCTGCGCTCCCGCGGCATCAAGGTCGCCCTCACCACCGGCTTCAGCGACGACGTCGCCGTCCCGCTGCTCGCCGCCATCGGCTGGTCCACCGGCGAGGGCGGCAACCTCGACGCCGTGGTCACCTCCGACGAGGTCGGCCGCGGCCGCCCCGCCCCGTACATGATCCACCGCGCCATGGAGAAGACCGGCGTCCTCGACGTCCGCGCCGTCCTCGCCGCCGGCGACACCGCCGTCGACCTCCAGGCCGGCACCAACGCCGGCGCGGGCGTCGTCGTCGGCGTCCTCACCGGCAAGGTCAACCAGGCCTACCTCGCCTCCCACCCCCACACCCACATCCTCCCCAGCGCCGCCGGCATCCCCGCCCTCCCGGAGACCCAGCCCACCCCCGCCTGACCCCTCGTCACCCCCGCCGGAGCGGCCGCCTTCGAGCCACGCCGGGCCGGCCGGACGTACGGTAGCGCGGGCATCACGCGCCCGCCTCTGCGCGGCCATCGCCGACCGGATCACCTTCCGCTGCACCCTGATCTCCTACCGCTACCAGGCCACCCAGGAATCCCTCTTCGCGAGCACGAACTGACGCAGCGTTGGACGGCTCTCTGCGTGGGAGCGAGCGGCGTGAGCCTCAGCCGGCAGCCTTCCCGTCCCGGCGAAGGACGACCTGCAGCAGTTGCTGCAGGTCGTCCTGGATCGCTTCGAGCAGTTCGCCACCGAATACGCAGAGGGAGTGTTCCCAGGGGTGGCCGAAGGTGCCAAAACGCAGGTCCTCTGCCAGGAAGATGTAGTAGTCCCCATCCGGATACGGGCTGAGTGGCCAGCCCTCACGCGAGCTCCCTTCAAGAACTCGGGGCAGGAACATGTCGGTCGCCGGCAGATCCGGACGGAGCCGATAGCACGTGTGCTGCCAATCCAAGATCCACAACGACTCCCCCGGGGCGCTGCAACCAGCGAGTCCTTCCTGCACCACATCGACCAGACGGTCGAGCTTTCGGCCGCCAGGGTCGTCGCTCAGCGCGTCGAGGCTCCATGTGATCGACGGCGAAGTCTCGGTGATTCCGGGGAAGGCATGGATGCTGGGGCGGAAGTCGAACTTGTCATAGAAACGGTCCCAGATGCCGTCGTCCTCGGCCCCGGCCAGACGCTTGAGGGGTTCATCGGTCATCCGACGAACCTAGCCTCAGAAGAACGAATCCCACTGCCCAATTTTGCTGCCACAGCCGGAGGGCTGGACCTCACGGGTCCAGCCCTTGCGCACATCCAGAGGTCCCGGCCACGACTCGTCAGGGAGGCGCCCAAAGTCAGGCGTCACGACCGCGGCGGCCGTGCGCGGACGACGGCGCGGGGGTCGGCGTCGTGCTCCCAGCCGTGGGTGGAGAAGCCGGTGGAACCGGTGAGGTGGGCGAGCAGGCTCGCGTGGGAGGTCACGAACATCGGCATCGGCAACCGGTCGGGGTCGGCGGGGACCCAGGTCACGGCCAGGTGCTTGTCCGGCTCGTTGTTGGTGAGCTCTCCGTCGAAGCGGGTGGTGGCGAAGGCGTGGAGCAGGAAACCGCCCTTCCCGTCCCAGCCCTCCCGCACCTGGATCGTGTGCACCAGCCGCAGGTCGGCGGGCTCGACGACCAGCCCGGTCTCCTCCCGCAGCTCCCGGACGGCGGCCAGGTCGATGCGTTCGCCCTCCTCGACCTTGCCCCCGGGGACGGTCCACGTCGGCTCCTTCGCCCAGCTGTCGTTCGCGTAGTTCACGGCGGCGATCCGCCCGGCACTCGTGTCGTGGACGATCACACAGACGGCCTGACGAAGGGTCAGCACGGGCGCACTCCTCGGATCGTGGCGCTCGGACCCGATGGCGGCGCCGAGCTCCACGCATCGTTCCAGGCAGCCGTGACACTCAACCCGAGGGGTCGTTCGCGGGCCAGTCCAGCAGCCGGGCGCCGATGACGGCGGTCTGCAGGGTGTAGCGGTGCACCGGGTCCGTCGGGTCGGAGCCGGTGAGCCGTTGCACCCGGTCGAGTCGGTAGGTCAGGGCCCGCACGCTCAGGCGCAGCCGGCGCGCCGCCTCGGCCGAGACGCAACCGGAGTCGAAGTACACCGACAGCGTCTCCAGCAGCGTGGCCGGCCCGCCGCGGGCCTTGCGGAGCGGGTCCAGCACACCGGTCACCAGGTCGGCCAGTGCCTGCCGGTCCCGGCTCAGGACCGGGAAGACCAACAGGTCGGAGGCGCGCAGGACGGATCCCGGCAGGTCCATCTTCCCGGCGAGGTCCAGTGCGCCGAGCGCCTCCTCGTAGGAGTGGACGACGCCGCCCGCACCGGGGTGCGGACGGCCGATCGCCACCAGGGCGGAGCCGGTGGCGGCGCTCGTCTGCTGGGCGAAGTAGTCGAGCACGTCGTCCTCGTCGCCCGGTGCGACGCACACCAGGCGGCCCTCCTTGGTGGTGAGCAGGATCCGGCGGTTGCCGAAGCGGTGGATCAGCGCGCTGTCCACCTGCCGGGTGACCGGATCACCGTCGGAGTAGGCGTCCGGCCCCTGGGCGACGGCGACCGCGTGCGCGTGGGAGAGCAGCAGCCCGAAGTGCTTGGCCCGCTCCGCCAGCCTGCCCAGGTCGCTGCGCCCGTAGAGCAGGTCGTCGATGAACTCGCGCCGGGCGGTCTCCTCCTGACGCACCGCCAGGCGCTGGGCGCGCTCGTGGCCCTCCGCGAAGGCGTCCACCGCCTGCTCCACGGCGGCCAGCACCGTGGTGGTGCGCTCCGATCCTGCGGCGGGCCACGCGGTCCGGGTGGCGGCCAGATGGGCGCGGACGGCGGCGCGCAGGCTCTGCCCCGTCTCGGCCGCCTGCTCGCCCGCCAGGCGGCAGGCCTCGAGTTCGTCCCGGCTCAGCCTGCGGCCGGTGTCGGCGACCTGCGCCAGGACGCGCGCGTACGCCGCCAGATGGCTGTCCGGTACCGCCTGGGTCACGCCGTGCTCCTGTCTTCCGCTTCCCGGAAGTATCGGTGATCGCCCGGCGTCGGCACCACTCGCCGGGGTTTCCGGGGCTTGCGGCAACCGTGCTGGTCATCGCCGCCGACCCGTCGGAGTCGGAAGCTGCCGTGAGGCGGCATTAAGAACACGTAAAGACTGCCGGGACACGGCAATGAACTCCACGGCCCTCTCCTGCAACGATTCAGCCCGACGGGGGAGCACCACGAGGAGGGGGCGGGACATGGCGTTGTTCCTGGGGCTGGGCCTCGCGGGCATCGCCGTCCTCGCCCTCTCCTTGGTGCTGGACGGGCTGCTCGACGGCCTCTTCGACGGTGCGTCAGCCGGTGCGCTCGACGGGCTGCTGTCGCTGCCGGTCGCCGCCGGGTTCGTCGCGATGTTCGGCTTCGTCGGCGCTCTCGTCCACGGCGTCACCTCGCTGGGAACGACCGCGGCAGTCGTGGCCGGCCTCTTGGCGGGAACCGCGACAGGCAGGCTGACCTGGGCTTTCAACCGGGCACTGATGCGGGACCGCTCCGCCACCACACCCACCGCCGAGGGCCTCGTCGGAACGACGGGCACCGTCGTCACCGAGATCCGGCCCGACGGCTTCGGCGAGGTCCTGCTGCGCTCCGGCGGGCAGCCCGTGAAGGTCTCGGCCCGGAGCACCGCAGCGATCGAGCGCGGCAAGCAGGTGTGGGTCGACGGCGTGCTGTCGCCCACCGCCGTCACGGTCCGCCCCACCCGGCCCTGACCAACCCGCGCACAACTCCGGAGCACCCGGAGCGAACCATCAGCCGCCCTCCACAGGGCGAAGGGGGACACCTCATGAGTCCAGTAGTAGTCACCGCCGTCGCCGGAGTGTTCGTCCTCCTGCTGCTGCTCGTCCTCGTCGTCGTCACCCGCTACAAGGTCGCGGGCCCGAGCGAGGCCTTCATCATCACCGGCCGCCGCGGCAAGACCTCGACCAACCCCGAGACCGGCCGCGTCAGCACGGACAACAGCGGTCAGAAGGTCGTCGTCGGCGGCGGGGTCTTCGTCGTGCCGTTCGTGCAGCAGAAGTTCACCCTCGACCTCTCCAGCCGGCACATCCCGATCGCGGTGCGCGGCGCCGTCACCCTGCGCGGCGTGAAGGCCAATCTCGACGGGGTGGCGATCGTCAAGGTCGGCGGCAACGAGGACGCCATCCGCGCCGCCGCCCAGCGCTTCCTCAAGCAGCAGGACGGCATCGTCCGCTTCACCCAGGAGGTCCTCTCGGGCGCCCTGCGCGCGATCGTGGGGCGGATGTCGGTGGAGGACGTCATCCGCGACCGCGCGGCCTTCGCCGGCCAGGTCGCCGAGGAGGCCGAGGCCAGCCTCTCCGGCCAGGGCCTGGTCCTGGACGCCTTCCAGATCCAGGACATCACCACCGAGGGCACCTACCTCGAGGACCTCGGCCGGCCCGAGGCGGCCCGGGCCAAGCAGGAGGCCGACATCGCCGAGTCGAACGCCCGGCGGGCCTCGGAGCAGGCACGGCTGAAGGCCGCCGAGGAGGTCGCGGTCGCCGAGCGCACCTTCTACCTGAAGCAGGCCGAGATCCGAGTGGAGACCGAGGCCGCGACCGCCAAGGCGAACGCCGCCGGCCCGCTCGCCGAAGCGGCCCGCCAGCAGGAGGTGCTCACCGAACAGGAGAAGGTCGCCGAGCGGCAGGCCGCGCTGACCGACCGTCAGCTCGACACCCAGGTCCGCAAGCCCGCCGACGCGGCCCGCTACCAGGCCGAGCAGCAGGCCGAGGCCCGCAAGGTCGCTCTGGTCAAGGAGGCCGAGGCGGAGGCCGAGCGCGCCCGCCTCACCGGCCTGGGCGAGCAGGCACACCGCGCCGCGCTCGCGGAGGCGGTGCGGATCGAGGGCGAGGCGGGTGCCTCCGCCATCGCGGCCCGGGGACTCGCCGAGGCCGAGGCGATGCGCAAGAAGGCCGAGGCGCTCGCCCAGTACGGCGACGCGGCGGTGATACAGATGCTGGTCGAGGCCCTGCCCCAGGTCGTCGGCAAGGCTTCCGAGCCGCTGAGTGCGATCGACAAGCTCACGGTGATCTCCACCGACGGCGCGAGCCAGCTCACCAGGACGGTCGCCGACAACGTCACCCAGGGTCTCGAACTGCTCAACTCCACCACCGGCGTCGATCTGACCGCGCTGCTGAGCGGCATCATCGGACGCACCGCCCCGAGCCCGGTGCCGTCCCCGGCAGGTCAGCCGGTGAGCACCACCATCGAGGTCACCGCCTGACCACCCGCGCTCCCCTCGCCCCGGCGGAGGGCACGACCGACGCTCGGTCCGCCCCTCCCCCCGTCCGGCCCGCTCCGGTCCCCGTCATCGGGCGGGCGGCTGCGGAGACCCTCAGAATGCGACACCAGAGAAGGAAGCGATCGTGCTGCGCTCGGAACTGATGGCCGTACTAAGCAAGTTGGCCCTCGTCCTGGCGCTGTGCGCTGCGGTGCCCGTCGCCTTCTGGCTGGCGTTGGCCCGCACGAACGCCGAGGTCGAACGGGCCACCGCGACCGCCGTCGGCCAGGTCGAACGCGTCGAACGCGGCAGGGGCTCGTCCGCCGTGGTGACGTGGACCGACGCGCACGGTGCCCGGCACAGCGGGAAGTTCTCCCTCTCCGACCCCGACCGCTACCACCCGGGCGACGCCTACCCGCTGCGCTACGACCCCGACGGCACCGATCCCCGGGCCGTGCCCGCCGAGGCCGAGGACGTCTCCGACCTGCGGGACCTGCAGCTCGTCCCACTCCTGCTGTCGGCAGCGGCCGGCGCCGCGGTGGCGGTGTTCTGGGCGGGCCGGGCAGCCCGGTACCTGCTGGTCCTCCGGAGCCCGTCCCTGCCCGGCACCGCCCGCGCCGGCCGGGCTCCCCACGGCCGCAACGCCTCCCGCCCGGTGGTCCACGTACGGTGGAGCGGCCCGTCCGGCGCCGTGCACGAGGGCTGGCAACCGGTCGTGCCCGGCCGGGCCGAGGCCGCCCTGCGCGGCAGCGACGCGGCCGACGGGACCGCGGTGACGGTCCACCAACGGACGGCCGGCGGCCGCGTGGTCCTCGTGCTCCCCAACGGCAGCTCGCTCGTCCCCTCCGACCGCCTGCACCCCGGCGAGCCGCCCGGCTGGGACGACTGCCCCGAAGCTCCGCTGCTGTACCGCTCCCCGCCACCTCCGAAGGCCGGATGGCAGCTCCGCTGCGCCTTCACCTGCATCGCGGCGGGCGCCGTCACCGCCCCCGCTGCCTGGTCCCTGACCGGCCAAGGCGCCGCCACCGCGACCATCACCCTCGTGGTCGCGACCTTCGCCGCAATGGGAATGTGGCTCCGCGAGCTCCAACGCGCCTACTGAGCGTGGGGTCCGCGCCGCTCTCGACAACCAGCACGGTCCAACCCCCTCCCGCCGGCCAACGGCCGTGACTGTGCGGCGGTCGTGGCGCACTGCGCCGGCGGATGCGCGTCGTCGGTTCCCGGTCGAGGAACGGTGGACTCGCGAACGGCGACGACCGGCCCGAGGGTGGCCGCGTCGGCATCCAGGACGGGGGCTGGCGCTCGCTTCCGTCAGGCGGGGTGCGTCGTCCGGACCGCGGCGGCCAGTCGGCCGACGGCTGAGGTCAGCTCCGGCAGGGACGCGGCGGCGGCGAAGCCGAGGCGCAGGTGGGCGGCCGGTGGCTCGGCGGGGAAGTAGCGGTGGCCCGCGTTGACGGAGACTCCGCGGGCGCGGGCGGCCTCGGAGACCTCGGTGGCGCCGAGACCGGGGGGAAGCCGGAGCCAGAGGTGGAGCCCGCCGGCCGGGGTGCGGTCGAGGGTCCAGTCGGACAGCTCGCGGGCCAGCGCGTCGGACAGCGTCGCGCAGCGGTCGCGCAAAGCACCGGCCAGGGTGCGCAGGTGACGGTCCCAGACTGGGGTGCTGAGCAGTTCGACGGCGGCCTCCTGGAGCGGGCGGGCGATGAAGAAGTCGTCCACCCGCCGCATGGCGTGCAGGCGTTGCATGACCGGGCCGCGGGCGACGACGGCGCCGATGCGCAGGCTGGGCGAGGCGGGCTTGGTCAGGGAGGTGAGGTGCACCACGGTGCCGTCGCGGTCGTCGGCGAGCAGCGGGTGCGGGACGGGTCGGCCGTGGCCGAGGTGGCGGGCGAAGTCGTCCTCGATCAGGAACGCTCCGGCGGCCCGGGCCACGTCCACCACCCGGCGGCGGCGCTCGGGGGCGAGCACGGTGCCGGTGGGGTTGTGGAAGGTGGGCTGGCAGTAGAGCAGCCGGGCCCCGGTCATGGCGAAGGCGTCGGCGAGCAGGTCGGGGCGGATCCCGTCCTCGTCCATGGGCACGGGGACCGGTCGCAGGCCCGCCGCCCGGGCGGCGGCCAGTGCGCCGGGGTAGGTGGGCGACTCGACCAGGACGGGGCTGCCGGGGACGGCGATCGCGCGGAACAGCATGGACAGCGCGCCTTGGCCGCCGCCGGTGATCAGGACGTCGTCGGGCTCCACGCCGCTCCCGGCCTGGCGGGCGAAGATCGCGCGCAGGGGTGTCAGGCCCGCCGCCGGGGCGCGGTGCCAGGCGTCCGGCCGCCGGGCGGCGCGGGCCAGGGCCGCGCCGAGTGCCTTGGTGGGCTGGAGGCTCTCGTGCAGGTAGCCGCCGGAGAGCGTGATGACGCCCTCGCGGGGGCGCTCCGCGTGGTCGTCGCCCTCGCCGGGGTCGTAGTCGCGGCCTGCCATCGCGACGGCCTGCCAGGAGGTGTCCGGGGCACCGTCGTCCCGGCCGGGGCGGCGGGCCGCCACGTAGGTGCCGCTGCCCGGCCGGGTCACCACCGCGCCCTCGGCGGCCAGTTGGGCGATGGCGCGGGAAACGGTGACCGGGCCGACCCCGTGACGGGCGATCAGATCGCGGCTGCTGGGGAGCCGGTCGCCGGGGGTCAGGGCGGCGATCTCCGACCGGAGGATCGCCACCAGTGCATCAGTACTGCTACCGTCGGACATGACGATACACAATAGCGCTTTCAGCTCCAAGGCGGAACCGCTCCTGGACCTCGCCGCCCTGCGAGCCGACACCCCCGGCTGCGAATCGGTGATCCACTTCAACAACGCCGGCTGCGGCCTGACGCCCCGTCCGGTGCTCGACGCGATGGTCGGCCACCTGCACCTGGAGGCAGCCGTCGGCGGCTACGAGGCCGCCGACGCACGGGCCGCCGAGGTCGCCGACTTCCACGCCTCGATCGCCGACCTCCTCCACACCCGGCCCGGGAACATCGCCTTCGCCGGCAGCGCCACCCACGCCTACTCCAAGGCCCTGTCCGCGATCGACTTCCGGCCCGGCGACGTCGTCCTCACCACCCGCAACGACTTCGTCTCCCAGCAGATCGCCTTCCTCTCGCTGCGCCGGCGCCACGGCGTCGAGGTCGTGCACGCCCCGGATCACCCCGACGGCAGCGGCGTCGACGTCGAGGCGATGGCAGCGCTGATGCGCACCGACCGCCCGCGCCTGGTCGCCGTCACCCACGTGCCCACCAACTCCGGCCTGGTCCAGCCGGTGGCCGAGATCGGCCGCCACTGCCGCGAGCTCGACCTGCTGTACCTGGTCGACGCCTGCCAGTCGGTCGGCCAGTACGAGATCGACGTCGAGGCGATCGGCTGCGACCTGCTCACCGCCACCTGCCGCAAGTTCCTTCGCGGACCGCGCGGTTCGGGCTTCCTGTACGTCTCGGACCGGGTACTGGACGCCGGATACGAACCCCTGTTCATCGACATGTACGGCGCCCGCTGGACCGCACCCGGCGCGTACCGCCCGGTGGAGACGGCGGCCCGGTTCGAGGAGTGGGAGTTCCCGTACGCGACCGTGCTCGGCTGCGCGGCCGCCGTCCGCTACGCGCTGCGGGTCGGCCCCGCGGCGATCGCCCGGCGCACCCCGGCCCTCGCCGGACGGCTGCGCGAGCGGCTGGCCGACGTTCCCGGGGTACGCCTGCTGGACCGCGGCCCGTCCCCCGCAGCCCTGGTCACCTTCGGGATCGACGGCTGGCAGGCCCTGCCGTTCAAGGCGGCGATCGACGGACGCGGCATCAACTCGGCGCTCAGCTACCGGGAGTTCGCCCAGTTCGACTTCGCCGACAAGGGCGTGGAATGGTGCCTGCGGCTCTCCCCGCACTACTACAACACCGAGGACGAGGTCGACGCGGTCGCCGCGACGATCGCCGAGCTCGCGGGGAGCACCCGGTGACCCGGACCTCGGAGCGGACGGACACCACCACCACCGTCGAAACGTCCCCAAGCCTCTGGCGCAACGGCGACTTCCTCAAGTTCTGGCTCGGGGAGACGGTCTCCCTGCTCGGCACCCAGATCACCAACCTCGCACTCCCCCTGACCGCCCTCTCCTTCGGCGCCACCGACGAACAGGTCGGACTGCTGCGCTTCCTCCAACTCGCCCCCTACCTCGGGCTCGCCCTGCTGATCGGGGTCTGGACCGACCGGGTCCGGCGCCGGCCCGTGATGCTGGGCGCCAACCTCGTCCGGCTGGTCCTGCTCGCCCTGGTCCCGCTGCTGTACTGGCAGCACGCCCTCGACCTGCCCGTCCTGCTGGTGATCGCCTGCGCCGTCGGCATCGCCTCGGTGGCGTTCGACGTGAGCTGGATGTCGTACGTGCCCGTGCTGGTGGGCAAGCCCGAGCACTACGTCGAGGCCGGAGCCAAGACGGGTGCCAGCTCCTCCGCCGCCGACGTGGCCGGCCCCGGACTCGCGGGCGTCCTGGTGTCGGCGCTCTCCGCCCCGGTGGCCCTGCTGGTGGACGCCTGCTCGTACGCCGTCTCCCTGGTCTCACTGCTGCTGATCCGCACACGCGAGCCACGCCCCGAACCGGCCGCCGAGCGGCACCTGCTGCGCGAACTCCGGGACGGGCTGGGCTGGGTGATGCGGGACGGTGTGCTGCGGGCCCTCGCCCTGGTCGGGTTCTGCTGCAACTTCTCGATGGTCACCGTGTGGACGATGTTCCTGCTGCACGGCACCCACGACCTGCGCCTCGGCCCGACCGCCCTCGGCGCGATCTTCGCCACCGCCTCGGTGGGCGGGCTCCTCGGCGCGCTGATCAGCCGCCGGGTCATCGCACGGTTCCCGGTCGGCCGGGTCTACCTGGTCGCCCAGTCCGCCCTGCTGCTCGGCCCGACCCTGCTCGCCACGGCGACCGGGCCCCGGCCGGTGACGATCGCGATGTGCGTGCTCTCCTTCCTCACCACCTACCTCGGCCTTGGTGTGGCCGGGGTCGTCATCGTCAGCCTGCGGCAGACCCTCACCCCGCAGTCGATGATGGGCCGGATGACGGCGGCGTTCCGAACCCTGCTCTTCGGCGGCGGCGCCCTGGGGGGCCTGACCGCAGGACTCCTGGCCGGTCGGATCGGCCCCGGACCGGCCCTGACCGTCGCCGCCGTCGGCTCCGCCACCGTCGTGATCGGCCTCGCCCTCTCCCCGGTCACCCGCCTCAAGGCCATGCCCCTCGGACCGCGGCAAGGGACCCCGACCGACCGAGACGACTCGCGCCGCTGACAACACTCGCACCACATACCGACGATGCCCGCCGAGGACCCGCCGGGCTGCGCGGAGCCGGCACCCGGCCACGCGCAGCCCGGGACGGGTGGACTGCTCGGGCGGGGCGAACCCCCGTGCCCCGTAGGGATGGCCGGTGAAGCGGCCGTGCTGGACGCCGCGGTGGCAGTGGTGACCCGTTGCCTCCCAAGCCCCTGTCCGGGCCGGCGGAAATGCGGTTGCACGGACAGTGCCCGCTGCCGCAGAGTATGGGCATCAGCCCGGCACCACCGCCACGGAGAGGAACGCACGTCATGAGCAACAGCCAGTCGTATCAGCGTTCTTCGAGCTCGCAGCAGAGCCAGGGGTATCCCTCCACGCGGTAGAGACCGGCACCGTCACGTGCCAGGCCGCCCAGGGGGAGACCCCGTCCGGGCGGCCTTCGCGTTGTGCCGCCGCCCCGCAGTGCCGGATGGTGCAACTGGCAGCACGCCTGACTCTGGATCAGGAAGTTCGAGGTTCGAATCCTCGTCCGGCAGCGCAGCACCAGGAGAGTTGGCCGAGTGGTAAGGCAGCGGCTTGCTAAGCCGTAGTCGGGTGAAAGCCCGCGCGCGTTCGATCCGCGCACTCTCCGCGCAGCACAAAGAAGTTCACGGAGGAGCCAGCCGACAGGTGGCGCCGGCCGCGGTCTTGAAAACCGTCGGGGTGCGCGAGCACCCGTGTGGGTTCGACCCCCACCTCCTCCGCTTCACCACCGAGGGCGAGCTGGGCACTGGAGAGCCCAAGGGCCTGTAAAGCCCCCGCATCGCTGTGCCGGTTCGACTCCGGCCTCGCCCACCCTTCCCCACCCCGAGCCCCGTCGGACCACGGTCCGGCGGGGCTCGCCCCTTGACGGGGCGTCAGGCCGGGACGGCTTCGACGACCGAGAGGACGGTGCCGGTCGGGGTGATGCGGGACAGGCGCAGGCCGGCGGTGGCGAGGAGGGTCTCGAAGTCGGCGGCGGTGCGTTCGCGGCCGGTGAGGGAGGCCATCATCATCAGGTCGAGGGTCTTGGACTGGTGCGGGGCGTTGCCCTCGGGGACGACGGCGTCGAGGATCAGGACGCGGCCGCCGGGGTGCAGGGCGCGGCGGCAGTGACCGAGGAGGGTGGCGCACCGGTCGTCGTCCCAGTCGTGGGTGATGCGCTTGAGCAGGTGGACGTCACCGGGCGGGACGGCGGTGAAGAAGTCGCCCTCGCTCAGGGTCCAGCGACCCTGGATCTCCCCGTCGGCGTCGGCCAACCGGTGGCCGGCCAGGACGTGGGGCCGGTCGTACAGGACTCCCCGCAGCCGGGGGTGGCGGCGCAGGACCTCGACGAGGAGACCGCCGTGGCCACCGCCGATGTCCACGACCGTGCCGACCTCGGGGAGGTCGCAGGCCGCCGCGATGGGGGCGTTCTCCGCGTCGGACATGGCGGCCATGCCCCCGTGGAAGACGGCGGCGGTACGGGCGTCCTTGGCGAAGTGGTCGAAGAACGGCATGCCGAAGATGCCCTCGAACGCCGTGGTGCCCTCGGTGAGGCAGCGCGAGAGATCGCCGGCGGGCCGCCACATGGTGGCGTCGGTGAGCATCAGGACGGCCGAGCGGGCGGAGTACGGGACGTCGCCGCGGAGCGCCTGCCCCGCGTCCGTCAGCACGAACCGGCCGTCCTGATCCTCCGTCACCACGTCACGGGTGGCGAGCAGTCGGAGCACCCGGCGGAGGTTGCGGGCGTCCGTGCCGGTGGCCGACGCGAGTTCGGCGGGGCTGCGGGGGCCGTCCGCGAGGTGGTCGGCCACGCCGGCCTCGGCGGCGGCGCGCAGGGCGGCGGGGAACAGGAAGCCGAGGGCCTCGTCCACCAGGAAGGCGGACGAACGGCGGAGGGCTTCGTCCTGCGGCTCGGGCTGGTTCATCCGGTCTCCTCGTTCACGGCGGTGCGTATGCGTCCGTCTTCGTGAGGAGAGGTGCCCCGGGACGGCCGGTTCGAAGCGCGCGCGTCGCGTTTCGACGGGCCGGGCCGCCCCGGGAGGGCACGAGCTGCGCCCCGGGCCCGCCGGTCAGTTGCGGTTGCCGCGGGGCTTGAGGGCGATGGCGGGGAGTTCGGGGGCGGGGAGGCGGGAGCCGGGGTAACCCTGGACGGTGCCGAAGCGGTCGCCGTGCTCCCAGTCCTCGCGGGCCTGGCGGATGTCGGCGTCGGTGCGGCCGATGAAGTTCCACCACATGACGATCTCCTCTCCGAACGGCGGCCCGCCGATCAGGACGGCGACCGCGTCCGTGTCGGCGGTGTTGGTGAGGGTCAACTCGCCCGCGCCCGGGGCGAGGTAGCCGAGGTCGGCGGGCTTCAGGGTGGTGCCCGAGAGCAGGACGGTGCCGCGGTCGACCAGGAGGCCGTGCTCGTATCCGGGGTCGACGGCGAGGGTGACGGTGGCGCCGGGGCGGAGGGTGAGTTCGGCGCCGAGGAGCGGGGTGAAGGTGGGCACCGGGGAGGTGTCGCCGGCCAGGGTGCCGAGGAAGACCCGGGCCTCGCCGCCGTCCCCCTCGCCGCCGCCGAGGGGGACGGCGGTCGGGGCGTGGTGCTGGAAGTCCCGTGGGGCGTGGCGGTGTTCGTCGGGAAGGGCGACCCAGAGCTGGACGCCGTGCAGGACGGTGGTGTCGGGGGTGGAGACCTCGGAGTGGCTGATGCCGTGGCCGCCGGTCATCAGGTTGAGCTCGCCGGGGCGGACGTAGGCATGGACGCCGAGGCTGTCGCGGTGCTCGATCTCACCGGTGAACAGCCAGCTGACGGTCTGCAGGCCGGTGTGCGGGTGGGGCGCGACGTCCATGCCACCCGAGTCGGCGACGTCGTCGGGACCGTAGTGGTCGACGAAGCACCAGGCGCCGATCAGGGTGCGGCCGCGCTGCGGGAGGGTGCGCCGGACGGTCATCGACCGCGGACCGCCGAGCGGCACGTCCCGCACCGGCAGCACCTCGACCGAGGGGCGGGCCCCGACCGACGGTTGCACGGCACCGGTCTCGACATAGTCCATGGCAGTTCCTCCCGCTGAGCCCGATCGTTCCAGATTCAACTATTATGCCATGGGAAGATCGTTGATGATCGCCACCGACCACTGGAGTCCCCATGACCGACACCGCGACCGATGTGACGACCGCTCCGGCTCCCCGGCGCGTGTTCATCGACAAGCAGCACCCGGAACCCTTCCGCGCCATGCGCGCCACCGGCGAGGCGGTCCGGGTCGCGGCCGCGGAGGCCGGTCTGGACCGTCGCCTGGTGGAGCTGGTCAACCTCCGGGTCTCCCAGCTGAACGGCTGCGCCTACTGCCTGGACGTGCACACCAAGGCGGCGCTCCAGGAGGGCGAGAGCGTCCAGCGCCTCGGCGTGCTGCCGGCCTGGCGCGACACCCCGCTGTTCACGCCCCAGGAGCGCGCCGCCCTCGCACTGGCGGAGGCCACCACCGTCCCCTCCGACGACACCGCGCAGGAGCACGCCTACGCGCAGGCCCGCGCCGCGCTGACGGAGGAGCAGATCTCGGCCGTGATCTGGGTGGCCGTCACCATCAACGCCTTCAACCGGGTCTCCATCCTCAGCAAGCACCCCGTCCGCCCGGCCCGCTGAGGCCGGCCGTCACCGACGGACGAACGGCGGCCCCGCCCCCACCGGAGGGGACGGGGCCGCCGCGTCGGACGAAGCGTCAGCAGCTGATGCTGCCCTTGCGGATCGCGTGCCCGCTGGTGTTGGAGTCGTCCGACCAGTACACCGGCTTGGAGCCGCCGACGCACTCGGCCGCGCCCGCCACCGCGAAGCCCTCGTTGTTCAGGTTCGCCATGCCGGTCGGCCGGTTGTAGACGGCGGCCACGGCGAAGGCGCCGGAGGCGTTCACCGTGAAGGTGCGGTGCTGGCCGCTGCAGGTGTCGTCGCAGACCGCCCAGAGGCGGCTGGCCTGCGGCTCCCACTCCAGGTCCATCACGCCGCTCATGCCGGAGCTGACGGTGGCCACCTTGGTGAAGGTGCCGGAGTCCTGCAGGACGTAGCCGTAGACCGAGCCGTTGCCCTCCAGACCGACGAAGAACACGCCGCCGCTGTGCGCGCCGTAGCCGGCCGGGTCGTACGCCGCGCCCGTCGAGGCGTCCTTGAAGCCGGCCGCCGTCAGCGCCGCGTCGGGCACCCAGGTGATCGCCTCCAGACCGGCGTTGGAGCCGACCGACGGGAGGTCCGCGGTCAGGTTCCACTCCTTGGTGGCGGTCAGCGAGGTGGAGGTGCCGGAGACGTCGTAGCGCAGCACCGAGAGCCGGCTGCTGCCGGAGCCGTCGCGCTCGCTGGAGACGAAGACACCGCCCGCCGCGCCGGCCGACGTGACGGTGACGCCCTCGGCGTCGGGGGCGCCGGAGCCGTTGGTGAAGCGCAGGGTCTTGCCGGAGGTCCAGCCGTTGGCGGTGTCGGGCTTCCAGCCGCCGGAGCCGTTGGGCACCAGGCGCCAGAGCTTGCCGGAGTTCTGCGCGCCCCAGAGCACGCTGCTGCCCTCCAGGGCGAGGCCGCTCAGGTCGGAGCCGAAGACGTTGGAGCCGTCGGCGGTGGCGACGGTGGAGCTGCCGGGCCAGGCCACCGGGGTGGTGGAGCCGCCGCCGGTGCCGCAGGCGTTGGCGGAACCGAGCGTCACGGCAGCCGACTTGAAGGCACCGGTGCCGTCGGCGCAGCGCGACCAGGACGGCGCGGAGTGGCTGGTCCAGGTGAAGCTGTCGACCAGGGTGGAGCCGCCGGGCAGGTAGAGGCGGGCCTTGTCGCTGGAGCCGAGGCCGAAGGAGCCCGAGACGTCGAAGGCGCGGAAGGCGCCCGGCGCCAGGGTGGTGCCGGAGGCGATGGTGTAGTTGGACGAGCTGCTGTCGTCCTTGAGGACCCAGCCGGAGACGTCGACCGGGGCGGTGCCCTTGTTGTAGAGCTCGATCGAGTCGTTGACGCTGCCGGTGGTCACGACCTCGTTGATCCGGATGTCGTCCGCCGGGGCCGCCTGGGCGGGGGCCGCGGTCAGGACGCCGGCCACCAGGGCGGTGGCGGCGGCGAGCGAGGGGGCGAGGCTGCGGCGCCAACGGGCGGCGAGCGATGCGGTCACGGGTTTCCGTCCTCGGGGGAGGTTGGGTGCGTCAGGGCGGGCATGACAGTCCTCGCTCCGGCCGAATGGCCCACCACCAACAGGTGGTTGATCCGTGAACGGTGGCCGAACCGTCCGTGATCCCGTCCTTCCCCGTGTACCCGGCCGGACCCCGCCCCGCACCGCACCACTCGCGCCGCTCGCACCGCACCGCTCGCACCGCGCCGCTCGCACCGCAACGGACCGCCCTGGCCGGCCCGTTCAGGACCGCCGGGCCCGCCGGGCCGGCCCCTCCTGGTCCGTCCCGTTCAGAGCGCACGTCCCGGCGGGCCGCCGTCGGCCTCCGGTGGGGCCACGGGCAGCGCCCGTACCGTCCGCCGGGGCCAGACCGCCGGGAGGGCGGCGGTCAGCGCGGCCGTGCAGAACAGGGCGAGCCGGCCGAACTCGCCGCCGGTGCTCGACCAGCCCAGCACGGCATGACGGTGGATCACGAAGCCGTTGAAGAACAGCCAGGCGGCCACGGCGATCAGCGGCGCGGCGGCCGGGCGGGAGTTCGCCCCGAGCACCGCGCACCCGAGCGCGAACGCGCCCAGGGCGAACCAGGTCGCGTGCCGTTCCCCCAGCACCGCCAGGGCCGGGACCAGCCCGGCCGCCCCGCTCAGCGCGAGCGCCAACGACATCCCCACCGGCAACCGCCGCACCGCCGGACGGAACGTCCGCCCGCCCGGCCGCGCCCGGTACAGCCTCATCCCCTCGTCGTCACCGATCACCCCAACCCCTTCCTCCCGCACCCGAGTTCACCAACCGCCCCCGCGCCGTCCGACCACCGCACCTTCCGGCCACCGCACCCTCCGGCCACCACGGAGCCGAGAAGCGCACGCCCCCACCCCGCCGAACCGCCCCCGCACCCCGGCCGACCCCGCCGACCCATCCCCCACCCCCGGCCGACCGAGCCGGAGGCGACACGTCACCGCTCCCGCGCGACGCGCCCCACCCCGGCTGCGGGCACCGCCCCCACCGGGAGGTGCCACAGGTGCCGCCACGACCGGCCCTCCAACTCCCGCTGCAGCGACGGCCTCGGCACCGCGAGCACCGGACACACGGCCCGCTTGAGGCACTCCGCCGGCACCGACGCCCGCAGACCCCTGCGCAGGAGGCTGCCGCTGCCCGCGCCGACCACCACCAGGTCGTCCGGCCGGTCGGCGAACAGCGCCAGTGCCCGCGCCGTCTCCCCGCGCACCACGCAGCTCCTCAGCCGCACGCCCACCGGCCCGCCGTCACCGAACGCGGCCTCCAGGGCCTCCGCCAGCCGCGCCGTCGCGCTCTCCTCCCACACCGTCAGCAGCGGCGGGCAGGGGGCCCGGCGGTAGCCGGCCTCTCCGCCCTGCGGGAGCCAGGCCAGCACGGCCAGCAGTTCGGAGCCGGTCCACCGCGCCTCCGCGACGGCCCGGTGCAGCGCGGCGAGGCTGCCCAGCGAGCCGCTCACCCCGACGACGATCCGCCGCGGCCGCCGTGTCTCCCGGTCCCCGCCCTGCTCGTCCATCCCGCTGTCCCCTGCTCTCGCTCGTCCGGCTGTGTGGCAGACAGCAAAACCGCTCCCGCACCCCCCTGAGTCGCCCGTTGACGCTTCCCTGACGAGGGCCGTTCGAATCCCAACACTTCCCTGACACGGCCCCCGGCGGCCGCCCTGCCGTCACCCCAGCGATGTCAAGAACCCGTACGGACCGGGACGCCAACGGTCAACGGAGCGTCAGGAGTCCATCCCTCCGCGGTCATCCGCCCTAGCGTCGGACCGAACCCGGCCCACCCATCCCCTCGGAGCGCACCCCGTGACCACCTGCTTCCGCCTCCACCCCGACGACCCCACCGACCCCACCGATCTCACCGACACCACCGACTCCACCAGCTCCACCCATGCCCCGACCCCTCTCGGCTCCCCCTGGCCCGCCACCACCACCGACACCCCCTCCGGTGACCTGTCCATCGGCGGGGTCAGCCTCGCCGAGGCCGCCGACCGCTTCGGCACCCCGCTCTACGTCCTGGACGAGGCCGAGCTACGGGCCCGCTGCCGCGACTACCGCGCCGCCTTCCCGGAGGCCGAAGTGCTGTACGCCGCAAAGGCGTTCCTCTCCTCGGCCGTGGCCGGATGGGTGGCCGAGGAGGGGCTCGGACTGGACGTCTGCTCGGAGGGCGAACTGCGGCTGGCCGCGGCCGCCGGCTTCCCGCCCGAGCGGATCCTGCTGCACGGCAACGCCAAGTGCCCCGAGGAGCTGCGGCTGGCGCGGCGCCTGCGGGTCGGCCGGATCGCGGTCGACAACCACGCCGAGATCACCCGGCTCGCCGCCCTCACCGTCGCGGACGTACCGCAGCGGGTGCTGGTCCGCGTGGTCCCCGGAGTGGCGGCCGGCCACCACGAGGCCGTCCGCACCGGCGTCACCGGCCAGAAGTTCGGCTTCGCCCTGGAGGGCGGCGACGCCGCCGAGGCGGTGCGGCGCGTGCTGGAGCAGCCGGGGCTGGTCCTGGCCGGGCTGCACTGCCATCTCGGCTCCCAAATCACCTCCACCGAGCCCTACTTGACGGCCGTCGACCGCCTGGTCGCACTGCTCGCCGAGATCCGGGACCGGCACGGCGTGCAGGTGCCCGAGCTCGACCTCGGCGGCGGACACGGCGTGCCGTACCTGCCGGGCGAGCGGGGCCTCGACCCGCACCACCTCGCCGACGCCCTGCACGGGCGCCTCGCCGAGCAGTGCGCGCTCCACCGCCTGGACCTGCCAAGGCTGTTGCTCGAACCGGGCCGGGCCGTCGTCGCCTCCGCCGGGGTCGCGCTCTACCGGGTGCTGACCGTCAAGACCGGCACCGACGGCCGGGTGTTCGCCGCGGTGGACGGCGGCATGAGCGACAACCCGCGCCCCGCCCTCTACGGCTCCCGCTACTGCGCCCGCCTGACCGGCCGGGCCCCGGCGGCCGCCGCCGCCCTGCGCGAGGTGGACGTGGTGGGGCGCCACTGCGAGGCGGGCGACGTCCTGGTCCGGGCCGCCCGGCTGCCCGCCGACCTGCGGCCGGGAGACCTGCTGGCCGTTCCGGCAGCCGGGGCCTACCAACTCTCGATGGCCTCCGGCTACAACCTGGTCGGCCGGCCCGCGGTGGCCGCCGTCCGGGACGGCCGGGCACGGCTGCTGATCCGCCGTGAGACGGTGGAGGACTTCCGCGCCCGCGAGGTGCACGCCTGAGCACCGGCCCGTACCGCACACCGGCGCCCGGCCCCGCGAGGTCCGGAACCCGATCGCCCCGCCCGCCCGAGGGCGACGGGAGAAGCTTGGCGGACCACCGACGCGACCGTCCCGGTCCGGGAAGGCCACGCACACCACGGTGAGGGACTCGTCCGACTGGACGGAGCCATGGCGGAATCCATCGGCCGTCCAGGACGGTGGTCCCGTGTGCCGCGGGGCGGTCCGCGCTCATCGTACGGCCTGACGAGCCGCATCCGTGCCGCCCGGTCACGGCTTGCTGTACCGGTTCAGCTCACCACGGACAGTGACGACCCGTCAGGCGAAGCCGGTGCTTCCCACGCGAACGAGATGGCAGAACCGGCACGCCCCACGGATCCGGCTCCCCCAGCAATCAGTCTGCAACAGAAGGGAGTTGAACATACCCTGCTCGCACCGATGCGGGCCACCGGCCAGGGGACGGTCCGACCGTTGGTGCGTCCACCACCGGCCGTCCACTTCGTACAGCAAGTCACGGACAGCGTCGGCGAGTTCCCGTCGCCCGCCGTCGCCGACGGCCGGCATCAGGTGTGCGCCGGAGCACACGGAGGATGGTCCGACCGCCCCCGAACGCCCGCCGCCCACCAGCTCCGGTGGCCCGGCGGACGACGGTCGTTCACTTCGACCGCCCCGCGGTCGCGAGCCGTCCATGTCGGTAGCCCACGGTGTTCACGTGGCTACCAAGCGTGTGACGATCCACACAGTGATGATGCGCGCACGGTGTGCAAGACTCACCCCGTCGGGCCAAAAGCCTTCGATTCCTAGGGAGTACACCGTAATGCGCACCCGCATCGCAGCCGTTGCTGTCGGTATGACCGCCCTTCTCGCCGTGCCCGCCACGGCCTCCGCCGCTCCGGCGGTGACCTCCGGTCCGGTCACCTGCGCCACCGAGACCTCGTTCGCCGGCCAGCCCTGCGCCTGGCAGCAGCGGGACGGCGGCGGCCTGGCCGGCCTGGCACGGCTCACCTCCACCAGCGCTCAGCCGGTGCTGGTCAAGGTCGAGCTCAAGACCCAGCGCGCCTGGGGCAGCCCCTGGCTGACGGTCTCCTCGACCACCGCCCTGCGCACCGGCACGGCCTCGGTCTCCACCCCCAAGGTGGTCACCAACGAGCTGAGCATCGTCTGCGTCACCACCGCCCCGGCACTGACCCCGGAGCAGCAGACCACCCTCTGTACCCACCCCTCCGCCTGACGGAGCGACAGAGCGGGGCGGCGGCACGTCCGGCACTCCCCTGTGCCGCCGGACGCGCCGCCGCCCCGCTCCTCGTCCCCCCGCTCCTCGTCCCCCCGTTCCTCGTCCCCCCGCTCCTCGTCTCCCGTGCCCCCGCCCCTTCGCGTCTCAGGCCCGGGCGGCCGCCGCCAACGGCGAGGCCGGGTCGATCAGCGCCGGATCCACCTCGATCCCGGCAGCCCGGACCGAGGCCACCACCTCCGCCGGCGCGGTGGCCAAGGAGCCGGCCCGGTACGGCGGTTGCGGGTCGTACTCCGTGATCAACTGGATCGCCTGGGCCACCGCGTCCCCCGCGATCAGCCCGGCCAGGTGAAGGCCGAGGTCGATCCCGGCCGAAACCCCGGCGGCGGTCGCGTACTTGCCGTCGAAGACCACCCGCTCCTCGGCCGGCACGGCGCCGAAGCGGGCCAGCACCTCGTGGCCGGCCCAGTGCGTGGTCGCCCGCCGCCCGGTCAGCAGACCGGCCGCGGCCAGGATCAGCGAGCCCGAGCAGACCGAAGTGGTCCAGCTGCTCCCCGCGTCCACCTCCCGCACCCAGTCGAGCACCTGCGGGTCCGTCAGGACGGCCTCCGTACCGGGCCCGCCCGGCACCAGCAGCAGATCGGCCGCGGTCACCTCCGCCAACGCCGCGTCCGCCACCAACGCCAGACTGCCCTGGTCGCCGCGGACCGGTCCGGCCGCCGCGGCCGTGAACACCACCTCCACGCCCGGCATCCGGCCGAGCACCTCGTACGGGCCCACGGCGTCCAGTGTGGTGAAGCGGTCGTAGAGCAGGATCGCGATCTTCATGGTCTTCCTCCCTGGTCGTCTTCCTCATCGAAACCGAGCGGCTCGCAGCAGCTCGGAGCGGAGCAACTCGGAGCCGAGCAACCCGCAGCGGAGCAGCTCGGCGGCGAACCTCCGGCGGTACTCCCCGGACGCCACCGCGGGGCCATCCGGCGAGAGCCCGGCGCGTCGCCTCCGCCGTGCCGTGGCCGCACCCCCGCGCCACCTCAGTTCGGCTCGGCGGCGAACTTCCGGCGGTACTCCCCCGGCGTCACCGCGAGGGTGCGGGCGAAGGCCAGGCGCATCGCCTCCGCGGTGCCGTAGCCGCACGCCCGTGCGACCTCCTCGATCCCCTCCCGCCCCGCCTCCAGGCGGTGCCGGGCCGCCTCCAGCCGGACGCCGTCCACGTAGCGGCCGGGCGTGACGCCGACCTCGGCCGTGAAGGCACGGGCGAAGTGACGGGGCGACAGCGCGGCCCGGAGGGCGAGCGCGGGGACCGAGAGGTCCTCCGCCGGGTGCTCGGCGATCCACTGCTGGAGCTCGCGCAGCGGCTGCCGCTCCGCCAGTTGGGCGGAGAGCTGGACGGAGAACTGCGCCTGGCCGCCCGGCCTGCGCAGGAACATCACCAGGTGCCGGGCGATGGTCAGCGCGGCCTCCCGGCCGTGGTCCTCCTCGACCAGGGCCAGCGCCAGGTCGATCCCGGCCGTCACCCCGGCCGAGGTGGCGATCGGGCCGTCCCGGACGTGAATCGGTTCCGGGTCGACCTCGGTCTCGGGGAAGCGGCGGGCCAGCGCCTCGCAGTAGGCCCAGTGCGTGGTGGCCCGGCGGCCGGCCAGCAGACCGGCCTCGGCGAGCAGGAACGCGCCGGTGCAGACCGAGGCCACCCGCTCGGCCCCGGCGGCCAGTTCGGCGATCCGCCGCACCAGCGCCGGGTCCGGCCGCTGCGTGCCCTGGCCGCCGGGCACCACCAGGGTGTGCGGCGGGCCGACCTCCGCGAGGTCGTGGTCGGGCAGCAGCCGCAGCCCGCTGTCCGCCCGCACCGGCCCCCCACCGAGCGCGGCGGTGCTCACCCGGTACCCGGACGACACCCCGCCCGCCCCGGCGAACACCTCCAACGGCCCGGTGGCGTCCAGGCTCTGCACGTCCTCGAAGAGGACCACCAGCACACTGCGCTGCTCCATGCCCTCCACCCTCCCAGCGCCGACGCCGCGTCAGCAATGACGCACTTCCCACCTTTTCTGCCACCACCGCCGACGTCGGGCACGGGAGCGGAGCCAGGACCGGCCCCGCGCTCTCATCCGGGCGCCGCATCCGGAGTGCGGGGCCCGCCCGCGACGGGTTTGCTGTCGGGAGACCGCTCCGACAAGCAAGGGACCTGTGCCATGACGGTGACCGCCGACCTCGACAAGCTCCTCGACAAGGCCTACGAGAACCTCACCCTCGAGGAGGTGCTCAACGCCCCGGTCGCGGCCCTGGCCGGACTGACCGACGCCCACGGCACCGCCCTCGAAGCCCTGAAGATCAAGAACATCGGCGACCTCGGCCGCAACAAGTACATCCGCGCCGCCGTCGCCATGGCCGACCTCCAGGACCGCGCCCACTGACCCCACCGGCTCCGGTGGCCCCCACCCCCACCGGAGCCCCCTCCCTGTCCCTCGGCCGGACGAGGCCTCGGGCTTCGAGGTCGCGGCGGGCATGCCGTGGACCGAGGCCGGGCCGGCGCTGGGCCGACCGGGGACGGGTGGCGGCGCGGTGCGGCGGGCGATGGCCACACCACGGTTAGCCTCGGGCGGATGTGGCAGGACTTGTTCGACGCGGGCGTCCCGTACGCCGAGAAGGCCGTCCGGACCGTGGTGGTCTACCTGGCGCTGCTGGTGCTGCTCCGGGTGGTCGGCAAGCGCGGGCTGGCGCAGCTGAACACCTTCGACCTGGTGGTCATGCTGCTGCTCTCCAACGTGGTGCAGAACGCCGTCATCGGGGACGACAACTCGCTCAGCGGCGGCCTGTTCGGCGCCGTCGTGCTGCTCTTCACCGATGCGGTGCTGGTGCGTCAGGCCGCCCGCTGGGACTGGTTCTCGCGGCTGTTCCAGGGGACCGAGACGGTGCTGGCGCGGGACGGGGCGTACGACCGCCGCATGATCCGCCGTCAGGGGCTGCGCCCGGCGGACCTGGACGTCGCGGTGCACCACCAGGGCGGTGACTCCATCGAGGAGGCCTCCCTGGTGGTGCTGGAGCCGGGCGGCACGCTGCTGGTCCGGCTGCGGCCCGGCGACCAGGTCGCCGACAAGGACGACGTGGCCGCCCTGCGCGCGCTGCTCGCGGACCTCCAGGCCCGTCTTCCGGAGCACCGACCCGCCAACGGGGCTCCACCCAGCGCACCCTGACACCGCGTCAGTGCCGCCCGTGCACCTCCGCGCGCCCCTCGGTCCCCCTTGATCACCCCCGGAGCCACAGGATGGAGTGGGGCACGGACGGGTGGCCCGACGAGCGGGGAGCGGCAGGCATGGACGAGACGAGCGCGGGAAGCCCGGCCTGGGGACGGGCCGTGGTGATCGGCGGCGGCTACGCCGGCCTGCTGGCTGCGCGGACCCTGGCCGACCACTTCGCCGAGGTCCTGGTGCTGGAGCGGGACGTGATGGACCGGGAGACCGGTGCGCACCCGAGCGCCCCGCAGGGGTACCACGCGCACGCGATGCTGGCCAAGGGCGCCGAGGTGCTGGAGGAGCTCTTCCCGGGTCTGCGTGCGGAGTTGGAGGCGCTCGGGGCGCCGGTCTTCGACTACGGGGAGCGGATCAGCTTCCTGCTGCCGACCGGCTACGCCACCCGGACCACCACCGGGGTGCGGGTGCAGTGCTTCACCCGGGACGAGCTGGAGCGGCGGATCCGCGGCCGGGTGCTCGACCTGCCGCCGGTCCGGCTGCTCGGCGGGGTCCGCGTCCAGGGCCTGGGCCGCGCCACCGACGGCCGGATCGGGTCGGTCCGCTACCGGACCGCGGCCGGCGAGGAGCTGGAGGCCGATGCCGACCTGGTGGTCGACGCCTCCGGCCGCACCACCGCGATCGACGAGTGGCTGACCGGGGCCCGGCTGCCGGTCTCGGCGCGGAACACGGTCAAGGCGAAGATCACCTACACCACGATGGTCTTCGACCGCACCACGGAGCCGCAGGACTACGATCTCGCGTACCAGATGAGCTTCGCCCCCTCGGTGCGGCGCGGCGGCGCGATGCTGGCGGTGGAGAACGGCCGCTGGGTCTGCTCGCTGTTCGGCTTCGAGCAGCATCCGCCCACCGACCCGGACGGCTTCCTGGAGTACGCCCGCAGCCTGGACAACCCGCGCCTGGCCGAGCACATCGCCCGCCGCAGCAGCCACGACGAGCTGCACCGCTACACCAACCCCGGCAGCACCTGGCGCCTGCACCACCGCAACCCCGGCTGGCCGGAGGGGCTGATCGCGATCGGCGACGCGCTCTGCGTCTTCAACCCGGTCTACGGCCAGGGGCTGACCGTCCCCGCCATCGAGACCGACATGCTGGGCTCACTGCTGCGCCGTCGCCGGGCGGCGGGCACGGGCCTGGCGGGCCTGAGCCGGGACTACCTGCGCCGGGCGGCCGCGATCATCAAGGTGCCCTGGTCGCTCTCCACCACCTCGGACCTGATGTGGAGCGAGTCGGACCGGCCCCTGGCCGCCCGCTTCGCGCACTGGTTCAACCAGCAGGTGTTCGCACTCGCCCGGTACGACGCCGACGTCTGGACCCGCTTCGTCCGAGTGGCCAACATGACCGCCCCGTCCTCCCTGCTGATGCACCCCTCGGTCCTGACGAAGATCGCCCGACGGGCCGTCACCGGACGGTGATCTCCCTCACACGGCCGTGACCGATCCGACGGTAGATCAATTCCCCACGTATGACCATGATCCCGCACAGCCGGTCCGCTCCCGTCCCGGGGCACGAGCACACGCAAGCGCACACGCACACGCACACGCACACGCACACGCACACGCACACGCACGACCATGCCCCCACCGCCGAGCTGACGCGGCTCCTCTTCGGCCCCGACCACGACCGCGTCCACCGCCCCTGGCGCGACCTGGTGGCCGATCCCCGCATGCACCGCCGCCCGGAAGACCCCGCCTCCGAGCAACTCGCCGCCTCCTACCGTCGGTTGCGCGCCGTGAACGCGAGCGTGGACGCCGCCGCCCTGGCCGCCTCGCCCGAGCGGCTGGCGGCCATGCACGAGTGGACCGGCCCGGCCGACGGGGCGCTCACCGTGCTCTCCGGCATCCACTACAACCTCTTCCTGGGCAGCCTGCTCGACCACGACGCCTCCCCCAAGCGCCCGTTGGACGCGTACCTGCGGATGGAGCGGATCGGCACCTTCCTCTGCACCGAGCTCGGCCACGGCAACGACGCCGCCGCGCTGGAGACCACCGCCGACTACGACCGCACCGGCCGCACCTTCACGCTGCACACCCCCGCCCCGTCCGCCGCCAAGTTCATGCCCAACACGGGCCCGACCGGCGGCGCCAAGTCCGCCGTGGTCGCGGCCCGGCTCCGGGCCGACGGGCGCGACCACGGGGTCTTCCTCTTCCTCACCCCGCTCACCGACGAGACCGGCCATCCGCTGCCCGGCGTCACCGTGCACCCGCTGCCGCAGCGCCCCGGCAGTCCGGTGGACCACTGCCTGACCTCCTTCGACCGGGTGGTGCTCCCCTTCGAAGCCCTGCTCACCGGCGCGCACGGACGGCTCGCCGACGACGGCACGCTCGGCAGCGCCTTCGGCAGCAAGCGGAAACGTTTCCTGGCCGCGATCGGCCGGGTGACGGCCGGCAAGCTCTGCATGAGCGCCAGTGCGATCGGCGGTGCGCGGGCCGCGCTGGCCACCGCCGTCCGGTACTCGCAGCACCGCCGGGTCAGCGGGGCCCGGCCGGACCGACGGGTGCCGCTCTGGGCCCACCGCACGCACCACGGCCCGCTGCTGGCCGGCCTGGCCACCGTCTACGCGATGACCGCCCTGCACCGCCGGACGCTGGCCGGCTGGCTGGCCCACGACCCGGCCGACCCGGCCGCACGGGACGCCGCAGAACGGCAGGTGGCCGTCACCAAGGGCTGGAACACCTGGCAGGCACGCGAGTTGATCCTGGAGAGCCGCGAGCGCTGCGGCGCCCAGGGCCTGCTCCCGGTGAACGGGCTCACCGCCCTGGCCGCCGACATCGAGGGCACCATCACCGCCGAGGGCGACAACCTCGCCCTCTGGGCCAAGGCCGCCGCCGAGCTGCTCCTCGCCGCCGACGGTGCGTCAGCGGCGGCCGTCCCGGCCGACGGTGACGGTGCCCCCGTGCACCGCGCGCTCCGCGACCCCGCCGGGCGCCAAGCCCTCCTGGCCGCCGCCGGGCGCCACCACCTCGGCCGGGCCCGGGTACTGCTCCGCGAGGCCCCCGCCGGAGAGGCGATCGACCGGTGGAACGCCGCCGCCCCCGACTCGCTGGCCGCCGTCACCGCCAGGGCCGAGCACGCCGCCGGAGCCGCGCTGCTGGCCTGGGCCGAGGCCGCCACCGAGCCGACCGCGCGGAGCCTGCTGGCCGACCTGCACCGGCTGTTCACCCTGGATCGGATCGACCGCCACTCCACCGGCCTGCTGGCCACCGGCGCCCTGACCGCCCGTCAGGCCGCCGAACTCCCCGCCCTGCGCGAAAGCTCCCTCAACCGGCTGGCCGGGCACGCCCTCCCCCTGGTGGACGCCTTCGACCTCCCCGAGCCGCTGCTCAGCCGCCTGCCGATCACCACCCCCGCCTACCAGGAGGCCTTCAGCGCCTGACCCCGCCACCGGGCGGCCCCGGAGGGCGAGGACCGCGAGCGGCGTGCCGCGCCGAGCGGAGCGGGCCACACCGAGCGAGCGGGCCACCCTGACCACCCCCGTGGGCCAGGGTGGCCCGCTCCTCCGGGCGGGCGGCTCGTCAGAGCGAGTCGCCGACCCAGTCCCACTTGCCCTGGTCGGACGGGCGCGGTTCGTAGTGCGCCCGTCCGCCGGGACCGTGCGAGCCGAGCTCCGTCACCAGGGCCGCCCCCGCCGCCAGTTCGTCCTCGGCCGTGCCGGTGACGTCCAGCAGCAGCCCGTCCAGCGGACCCCCGACCAGCTCGCGGTAGACGCGGCCGGGCAGCGGCCCCTGGTCGGGCGCCCCGTGGTCGGCGCCGTAGACCCGGCCCCGTAGCAACAGCTCCTCGTCGTGTTCGTCCATCCCGCCATCCTGCCGGTCCCCACCGACAGTTCCCCGCCCGTCGCCACCGACGGTTCCCCGCCGGTCCCCCGCGACGGTCCCGGCGTTCAGGTGGCCGAGGTCCCCGGCTGTGCCGAGGTCCGCACCGCCGGCCGTGCGGCCGCCCGCGACGGACGCGGCCGCAGCACCTGGCCGAGCACCTTCCAGGCGAACAGCCGCTGCGGCGGCGCCTGGAGGTTGGCCACCCACAGGAACTCCCGGCCGGTGGCGGCGTCCTCGGCCGCGGCCCGGTGCAGCCGGCCCACGTACCGGTTGAGCAGCTTGACCCGCAGGGTGCGCCTGCCCTCCACGAACGGGTACCGCAGGTCGGCCCCCACCGACATGTCCCACGGCACGTCCGTGACCTGCGCCGCCCGGCGGAAGAACTCCTTCGCGGCGGCGGCCCCGCGCAGCCGGCCGAACGCCTCGCGCAGCGCCTCGGCCTGGCAGGCCGCCGCCGTCATGCCCTGGCCGTAGGTCGGGTTGAACTGGCAGATCGCGTCGCCGAAGACCAGGTAGCCCTCCGGCATCCGCTCGACCTTCTCGTAGCGCCGCCGGATGGAGACCGGAATGCGCATCAACTTGGGCTCGGTGACCGGCTCCAGACGCTCGATCAGCCGGTGCAGCTCGGGCACGGCCAGCCGGGCGGCGAAGCCCAGGTAGCCCTCCGGGTCCACCGGCGGGTGGTCGCCGTTCATGCCGAACATGGTGACCAGCCAGCGGTCCCCCTCGGCGCTGAGCGCCACGCCGCCGCGCGGGACCGCCCCGGTGGCGCCGACCACGTACGCGTCGGCGTCGGCCTCGCCGGCCCGGCGCACGTACTCCCGGGAGACGTAGACCACCTTGGAGTCGATCCGCTCCTCCGGGGCCGGCTGGTAGCCGAGCGAGCGCAGCCAGGCCTCGCCCCGGTTGCTGCGGCCGGTCGAGTCGACGAACAGGTCGGCCGTCAGCTGCTCCGGCTCGGCGTTGACCTCCAGCACCCGCACCCCGGTGATCCGGCTCCGGGTCGGGTCGGCGACCGGCTCCAGCACCTCGCAGCGGTCGCGCACCTCCACACCGGGCAGCGCGGCCACCCGGGAGCGCAGGTAGCGCTCCAGCGCGGGCCGGCTGACCAGCAGACAGGGCAGGCCCGAGTGCGCCTGCTTCATCTCGTACCCGTCGTTGAACCAGCGCACGTCCGCCTGCGCGTCCCGGACCAGCGCCCCCTGGCCGACCAGGTCCTCACCGAGGCCGGGGAAGAGCTCCTCCAGCACCTGGAAGCCCTTGGCCAGCATTCCGTGCGCGTGCCCGCTCTGCGGAACCCCGCGCCGGGCGGCCGCCGTCTCCGGGAGCGCGTCCCGGTCCACCACGGTCACCCGCTCGTACGTCTCCGACAGCACCCGGGCCGCGAGCAGCCCGCCGATCCCAGCCCCTGCGACGACCGCGTGCCCGCCGCTCTTCCCACCCGTCATGCCGTCCTCCTCGTCGTGCGCTTGCCGGAACGAGCATGGCCCGCGCGACTTGACGACGAATTGCCGTCCGCTTGTCGCCTCGGCCGTCACAGCCGCACCGCCGCCGCCTCCCGGTCACCTCGCCCGGCCACCGCGAACGCCGCCGCCGCCACTGCCGTCACCACCGCGCCGTCAACGCTGCGGCCGCGATCACCGCTGCCGCCGCCGTCACCCCGTCGAGCCGCCCCGTACCCCGCCTGGTGGACCGTCAGACCGAACCGCCGCCCGGGCCACGGGGTTCTCCCCCACCTGGCGCAGCGACCGGTCACTTCATCACACCACCGGCCCCGGAGGCCGACAAGGGAGCGTGCACTTCCCGCCCGCGCGCCCCCGTGACAATGTCCGGTTCCCGTCACAGCACGTCAGAGGGTGCGACCGACCCCGGGGGGACGCCCGTGTGGAGGGGTGACCAACGCCCACTCACCTTTCGGGGGAAGCACCATGCGAGTCCGCCAGTTCTCCACCACCGCCACCACCGCCCTGCTGCTGGCCACCGCCGGCCTGGCCCTGACCGCCTGCGGGCCGCAGGGCGACGGAGGCTCGTCCGCCGCCGCGCCGGGCACCGCCAACACCGCCGTCGCCCCGAGCACCACCGCCACGCCCACCGCCACCACGCCCGGTTCGGCCGCCACCCCGGTGACGCACGGATCCAGCGGCACCCCCACCGCCGGCCCGGCCAAGCCGAGCGCCACCAAGACCACCAAGCCCGGCGCCGCACCGTCCGCCGACTGCACCGCCAACGCCGCCCAGGTCGGCCGGGTGCTCCAGGCCGTCGAGGTCGGCTACTCCACCTCGGTCTGGATCAAGGCCCAGGAGACCGTCTTCCGCTGCGGCCCCGAGGTCCCCGGCGAGGGCTACTTCGAGGCCACCGGCCCGGTGAAGGTCTTCCAGCTGACCAACGAGGTCAAGAGCTCCGTGCTCCACGACCTGAAGGCCAGGCAGCTCCCGCTCCAGGACTTCATGAAGCACCTCGACACCTGCCTGACCGACCGCAACTCCGTCCGTCTCCCCTACGGCTGCTACGGCAACCAGTTCGCCGTCACCCTCGAGAAGGGCTCCGGCAAGATCGACAAGATCGACGAGCTGTACCGCCCCTGAGTCCGCCGCGTCCACCGCGTCCACCGCGTCCAGGCGCTCGTTCGACGGCGCACCAAGCCCGCCGCGCGCCGGATGCGCGCGCGATGTGCGCCTCTGGTGTGCGCGGTGGGCAGCTCCTACAGTGTCCGTGCCCAGGTGCGGGCGGCGACTGATGGTGTCTCATCGTGCAGGTGGGAGCGCTGCGGACTGTGCGCGGAACGAGCGAGGAGGGCCCGGCCCGGACCCCGGCCGGACGGGCGGCCGGACGGGTGACCGGACAGGCGGACCGAGGGCAGGACCGGCCGCCCGTCCTGCTCCGGGAGCGGCTGCTCGACCGGCTGCTCCCGAGGCCGGCCGACGCGGGCCGGAGCCCGCTCGCCCTGCTGGTCGCCCCGGCCGGGTTCGGCAAGTCCACCCTGCTGGCCCAGGCCGCGGACCGGGCCGGGCCCGGCACCCGCGTGGTCCGCTGGCAGCCCTGCCGGGGCACCACCGGCACGGACTCGCTGCTCACCGCGCTCGGCCGCCAACTCCCGGAGTCCGGCGGCACGGTGGAGGGCTTCCTGCGCGCCTGCGGCGGCCGCGGCCGGCCCGTCCTGCTGCTGGTCGACGACCTGCACCAGGTGCACGGCACCCCGGCCGAGGCCGCGGTCGAGGAGCTGGCACTGCTCGCCCCGCCCGGCCTGCGGGTGGTGGCGGCGGGACGGCGCCGCCCCCTGATCAACCTGACCCGTCGTGAACTCGCCGGCACCACCGTGCTCGGCCCCGCCGAGCTGCGCTTCGGCCCCGCCGAGACGGCCCGGCTGCACGCCGCCACCGAGGACGGACCGGCGGCCGCGGCGGACGGTCACACGACCGCCCCGGACGAGCTCGCGGCCGGCTGGCCCGCCGCCCTCCTCCTGCTCGGCGGCGCCTCCCGCCCGGGGCCGCTCGCCCGGGCCTACCTGGACCGCGAGGTGCTGGCCCCGCTGCCGGCCGCACTGCGCAGCTTCCTGGCCCAGGTCGCCGTCCTCCCGGTGCTCACGCCCGAGCACTGCGACGCCGTCACCGGCCGCACCGACAGCGACTGGCTGCTGGCCGAACTCACCGAGGACCGCGCCCTGTTGACCCCCGACGGCCGCTGGGTGGCACCCCTGCTCCGGCTCCACCTCCAGGGGCACCTCGCTCCCGCCCCCACCGCCCCCGCCCTCCCCGCCACCACCCTGCGCTGCTTCGGCGGCTTCCAACTCGGCCGCGACGGGCGGCTGTTGGACTGGGGCCTGACCAGGCCCCGGGCGCGCGCCCTGCTCCGGATACTGGCCATCCAGCCCAACCGGCCGGTGCACCGCGAGATCCTGATGGAGTCCCTCTGGCCCGGCCGCCCGCCGGCCGCCGCCGGCCGCTCGCTCCAGGTCGCGGTGTCCTCGCTCCGCGCCCTGCTGGAGCCCGGCGCCGCGCGCGGCACGCCGCAGCTCCTGCAGCGCCTCGGCGAGGCCTACCAGCTCCGGGTGCCCGACCAGTGGTCGTGCGACGTACGGCAGTTCGACCAGGCGGTGGCCCAGGGCGGCCGGGCCGGCCTGCGCCGGGCCCCCAGCACCTACACCGGTGACCTGCTCCCCGAGGACGGCCCCGCCGAGTGGGTGGTCGAGCGCCGGGAGCACTACCGCCGCGAGGCCGCCGAGGCCGCGCTCGCCCTCACCCGGCTCGAACTCCTCGACGGCGCCCCGGCCGCCGCAGCCCAGACCGCCGCCCGCAGCCTGGAGATCGACCCGTTCCGCGAGGAGGCCTGGCAGTTGCTCATCACCGCCCACCGCCGCAACGGCGACCCCGCAGCCGCGGCCCGGTCCCGGCTGGGCCACGCCCGCATGCTCCGCTCCCTGGGGCTCCCCCCGGCCACCCCTTGAGGAACGTGGGGAACGCAGGGAAACGGAAGGAGCCCGGATTCGGCACGCGCTGCGTGCCGAATCCGGGCTCCTCTTCGTAGCGGGGACAGGATTTGAACCTGCGACCTCTGGGTTATGAGCCCAGCGAGCTACCGAGCTGCTCCACCCCGCGTCGGTGAACACGACACTACGCCATGACCCGGCCAACACGAAATCGATAACCCGATCGCCGACGAACGGTATCCAGCCGTGACCTCGGACGGAGCCCGATGTCCGGTTTGCGCCTTGTGAAGCTGCTGTAATGACCTGGTGCCCACCGAGTGTTCACGCACTGCGGCCCTCACCGGCACCACCCGCACCAGCCCCTACACCCTCCGAGGCAGGATCGACCCATGGCACTGGGAGTCGTGGCCCTCGCGGGCGTCGTCCTGCTGATCGCGCTGGTGGTCGGCGCGGCCTTCACCGCCCTCGCCTCCGGCCCACCGGTCGGCCGGCTCCTGCGCGGGTTCGGGCTGGCCCTGGTGCTGATCCTCGGTGCGGTGGCGGTCATCCTTCTCCCACCGCTGTTCAAGCACTGAGCAGCCGTGGGCCTCGCGTTCCGTCCCCTCGAAGTCCCAGCCGCGAAAGGTGGCCGACGATGCGTGTCCGCACGGTGCTCCTGTCCGTCTTCGGCGTCTGCTCGGCCGTCGTGACGGCCTGTGCGGTGGCCGCCTGCTACGTCTGGACCTCCTGGCTCGCCCCCGGCGGGGACCAGGCCCTCGCCGACGCCCGGGACAGGGCGCTCGCCGTGTCCCAGGGCGCCGCCGCCCGGATGAGCGAGAGCTACCTCCCGTCCCGCTCGGAGCAGGACGCGGCATGGGCCGCCACCGCCGCCGAGGGCTACGGCCGAGCCCACGGCACCGATGTGGAGGCCGAGATCCGTCCGGGCGCGATCCGGCTGACGGTCGACGCCGTCGGCCACGCCCGCTTCGGCATCGGCGCCCCGGACGAGGCCCGCGTACGGGCCTGCTTCGACTGGATCCTCCCGACCGCCGACGCGTCGGCGCGGATCGAGGACGTGCCCTGCGCCCTGCCGGGCGGCTCCGACCTCGCCGCCATCGTCCCGGCCCGGCACCTCCCGCCGACCGGCTGAGCGTCCGTCAGGCCGCCACCCCGTCCGTCAGACCGCCGCCCCGTCCGCGAGGGCGAGGACGGCGGCCTGGCCGGTGGCGATGGTGAGGCCCAGGCCGTGGCCCTGGCCGCGTTCGGCGGCGCCGGTGCGGAAACGCTGGGGTCCTTCG
>NZ_JBSGEL010000031.1:0-96989 GCF_053602875.1 Kitasatospora sp. NPDC004289
TTTTTATCGGTGTGTCTGTCGGGTGGGGGGGGGGGGGGCGGGCCCCCCCCCCCCCCCGGGGCCCCCCCCCCCCCCCGGGGGGGCCCCCGCCGGGGAGGCCACGCGCCGAAGCGGCCGCCGAAGCGCCCGCCAGGGCTCCGACCCGGCCGGCGCCGGCCCAACCAGGGTGGGACCGGGAATCCCTGGCACCCCGTCAGCCGAGCCGCGATCATGGACCGCATGGACATGGACCGCCGCGAACTCGCCGACTTCCTCCGCCGCTGCCGTGAGCGGATCAACCCGCAGGACGTCGGTCTGCCGGCCGGCTCCCGGCGCCGCACCCCCGGGCTGCGGCGCGAGGAGGTCGTCCAGCTCGCCGGGATGTCCGCCGACTACTACATCCGGCTGGAGCAGGCCCGCAGCCCGCAGCCCTCGCCGCAGATCCTCGCCTCGCTGGCCCGGGCGCTGCGGCTGAGCGAGGACGAGCGCGACCACCTCTACCTGCTGGCCGGCCAGCGGCCGCCGGCCGGGCGCCAGTACGGCACCTTCATCCAGCCCGGGCTGCTCTACCTGCTCGACCAGCTCAAGGAGACCCCGGCCCAACTGCTCAGCGACCTGGGTGACGTGCTGGCCCAGAACGACATGGCCAGCGCCCTCTTCGGCACCGTCTGCTCGATCCGGGAGGACCAGCGGAACGTGGTCTGGCGCTGGTTCACCGACCCCACCGTCCGGGCCGCCTACCCGGCCGACGAGCACGACCGGCTCGGCCGGGTGCACGTCGCCGACCTGCGGGCGGCGGTGGCCCGCCGGGCCGGGGACGCGGCCTCGACCGCGCTGGTGCAGCGGCTCTCCGAGGCCAGCGAGGAGTTCCGCGAGCTCTGGGAGCTGCACGAGGTGGCCGTCCGGCGCACCAGCCGGATGCGGGTCGACCACCCGGCCATCGGGCCGATCAACCTCGACTGCCAGACCCTGCTCACACCCGGCGAGGACCAGCGACTGCTGATCTTCACGCCGCCGCCCGGAACGGCGGACATCAACCACCTGGAACTGCTGCGGGTGGTGGGGACGGAGCGGTTCAGCCCCGCCGGGTGACCCCGCGGCACCCTGCACGCCGTCACCGTCACCGTCGGCGCCATGAGCGGGGGTGGGGGTGCCGTGCACAGGGGCACCACGGGCGGTGGCGCCGGATCCCCGGGTGACGGCGTGCAGGGTGTCGCGGGTGCCGAGGACCGCGACGGCTCCGGCCCGGTCGGTGCGCAGGACGGTGGCCCCCAGTGCGGCGAGCTGGGCCACGGTCCGGGCCGACGGGTGGCCGTACGGGTTGCCCTCGCCGCAGGAGATCAGGGCCAGGCGGGGGTGCAGGGCGGCGGCCAACTCCCAGTCCTGATGGGCCGATCCGTGGTGCGCCACCTTGAGGACGTCCACCCGGGGCAGCTCGGCTCGGGCTCGCAGGGCGGCCTGGGCGGGCGGTTCGAGATCGCCGAGCAGGGCGATCCGCAGGGCCTCGGGCGGTTCGCCGACGGTGGCGAGCAGGGCGATGCTGGCGTTGTTCGCCCCCGGCGTGGCCGGGGTCAACGGCTCGACGGGCCAGAGCAGCTGCCAGGAGAGGCCGGGAGCAGCGGTGCGCCGCTCGTCCTGCCGTGCGGTCAGCACGGGCACCTGCGCGGCGGCGGCCCAGGCCAGCACCCGGGCCCGCTCGCCCGGCGGCGAGTCCAGGGTGGTCACCTGGAGGGCACCGACCGAGCGACCGCGCAGCACGCCCGGGAGCCCCTCGGCGTGATCCGCGTGGTAGTGACTGAGGATCAGCAACGGGACGGCCGTGACGCCGAGTTGGCGGAGGCACCGGTCGGCGGCCGTGGGATCGGGCCCGGCGTCCACCACCACCGCACTTCCGGGCTGTCCCGGCACCGGCAAGACGGTCATGTCGCCTTGTCCCACGTCGCACATGACGAAGCGCCAGCCCTCCGGGGGCCAGCCGGTGGCCATCCGCACCAGGGACGGCGGCCGGAGCAGGGCGAGCAGCAGAGCGGGCAGGAGCACCGCCGCGAGCAGGGTGCGGGGGCGGCTGCGGTGGCCGAACGGGCGGGCCGCCCAGACCAGGGCCAGTGTCGCCACCGCCAGCAGCAGGGACCCGAACAGGCCACCGGGCCAGTCGAGTTGGGCTCCCGGGAGGGCGGCGCCCCGCCGGGCCACGGCGGCCAGCCAGCCGGTCGGCACCGCGGCGAGGTCGGCCAGGAAGCGGGCCGGCGCCGGGGCCAGCGGTGCGAGGACGAGGGTCGCGAAGCCGAGCAGGGTGGCCGGTGCCACCGCCGCCTCGGCCAGCAGGTTGCACGGGATCGCGACCAGGCTGATCCGGGGCGCCAGCAGGATGGTGGCGGGGGCGCAGAGCGCCTGCGCCGCGGCGGTGGCGCCGACGGCCCCGGCCAGCCGCTCGGGCCAGCCCCGGGCCCGGAGCGCGGCCGTCCAGCGCGGGCCGAGGGTGAGCAGGCCGAGGGTGGCGAGCACGGAGAACAGGAAGCCGAAGGAGCGCGCCAGGTACGGGTCGACCAGCAGCAGGACCAGAACGGCGGAGGCGAGCGCGGGCAGCGCCTGCCGGGGGCGGCCGGTGGCCAGGGCGAGCAGGCCGACCAGACCGGTGGCGGCGGCCCGCAGGACGCTCGGCTCGGGTCGGCAGACCGTCACGAAGGCCAGCGTCAGGACGGCTCCGAGCAGGGCGGTGGTGCGCAGCGGGAGGCCGACGAGCCCGGCCAGCCCGCCCCGGCCGGAGGTGCTCACGGCGGCCGAGGCCCCGGTCAGGACGGCCAGCACGATGGCCAGGTTCGCTCCCGAAACGGCGGTCAGATGGCCGAGGTCGGTGGCCCGGAACGCCTCCACGAGCTCCGGCGGCAGCCGGGTGGTGTCGCCGACCACCAGGCCCGGGAGCAGCCCCCGGGCGTCGGTGGGCAGATGGTCGCTGGCGTCCCGCAGCCCGGCCCGCAACCGGGCCGCCACCCGCTGGGCGGCGCCGGGCCCCTCCAACAGCTGCGGCCGGCCCTGCACCACCAGGGCGGCCGCCGTGCTGCGGTACCCCTCGGCGGCGGGCAGCACCCTGGCCTGGGTGCGCAGCCGGGTGGACGGGACCACCTGCTGCCAGCCCCCGGCGTCCTGGGCGCGGACGATCAGGGTGACGGGGGTTCGGGTGCGGGTGCCGTCGGCCCGGTCGACGGTGGCCTCGACGACCAACAGGGCCTGGCCGGGCGTGGTGCCCCGGGCGTGTGAGGAGCGGGGCTCGGGATCGCCCGTCACCGTGAGCTCGACCGCGGTCAGGACGGGCGGGACGGCGGCGGAGGGGACGTGGCCCGGGTCGGCGGGAGCTGACGGGGCGTCCGTCGCGGCGGGCCCGGCCGCCCTGGCGGCCAGGGCGGGGATCGGACCGCGCTGGAGGTCGGCCGTGTGCAGGGTGGTGACGGCGGCCGCGGCCCCGGCGGCCAGCAGGACGGCGGCGAGCAGGGCACCGGCCCGGCGCGGGCTGCGCAGCGCGAGGACTGCGGCTCCGGCCAGGAGGAGTGCTCCCCCGAGCAGGTACGGCCGGTGGTCCGGACCGAGGCCCAGCACGGTGGCGGTGACCGCCCAGACCACCGCGGTGGGGAGCAGCAGGCGCAGATCGGGCGGCGGTGCGGCGGACTCCGTGGCGGTGCGGCGGGTGAGGGCGGCGGTTGTGGTGCTGGGCATCGGTTCACCTCCTCTGCCGGTGACGGTCAGTCAGCTGGGCTCGGCTGGTTGTGGGGGTGGCCGGCCGCACGCGGGCGGGCGGGCTCAGAGCGTGAGCAGGGCACGGAGGTCGGCGAACTTCCGCTCGCCGATCCCGCTGACCTCGCGCAGCTGGTCCAGGGAGCGGAACGGGCCGTGCTCCTGACGGTGCTGCAGGATCCGCTGGGCCAGGGTCGGGCCGACCCCGGGCAGGGCGTCCAGCTGCTCACGGGTGGCCTGGTTGATGCTGAGCGGGCCGACGGCGGGGGTGGCTCCCCCGGCCGGAAGACCGGCGCCGGCCGGGGCGCCGCCGACCAGGATCTGCTCGCCGTCGGTGAGCACCCGCGCCAGGTTGAGCCCGTCGGTCACGGTGTCCGGCAGCGGGCCGCCGGCCGAGGTGAGGGCATCCGCCACCCGGGCCCCGCTGGGCAGCGTACGGAGGCCGGGCCGGCGGACCTTGCCGGCGACGTCGACCACCACGGTCGGGCCCGTCGGCGGAGTAGGCGCCCCCGCACCCGACCCCGTACCCGACCCCGCGCCCGGCCGGACCGAGGACGGTGCGGAGGCGGCGACGACCGCTGCCACCGCAGGGACGGCGACCCGGCCGGGACGGCCGAGCCAGAAGTGCTGCACGGCGTAGCCGACGGCCAGCAGGAGCAGCACGGTCAGCCCGGCCACCGCCCGCCGGTCGAACAGCAGGACCCCCGGGAGCCGACGCCCGACCGCACCGGCGGCCCCGGGCGCGGCACCCTCCGGCCCGGCGCGCGGGCGCCCCTGACGCCCCGTCGCCCCACCTTCCCCTACGAGACCGCCCTCCCCCACCACCCTGCCGCCCCCGGCTGCCTCGCCCTCCCCTGGCGGCCCACCGCGCACGGACGCCGCCGACCGGGACGGCAGGGGCGTGTCCCAGGCTTCGGACCACACCGCCGTCGGAGAGTCCGCCCGCTCCTCCTCGGGATGCGGCCCCGGGGGCAGGAAGAGGTGGGCCACCCGGCCACGGACGGTCTCGGTGGTCTCGCGTCGGCGGGCCGCGCCCGGCGTCATCGTTCTCATGGCCAGGACCGTAGGCGCGGCCGCCGACCCCGTTGAGAGAGCGTCACCAGCCTGTGGAAAACCCGGGGTTGTGGACAACCGGGTTCCCTCGAACGAGGGAGTTTCAGCGCGGCGCGACCACCACTGCGAGCAGTCCGGGCCCGACGTGGGCACCGATCACCGCCCCCACCTCCAGCACCGTCAGCTCGCGCAGCCCGGGCACCCGGGCCCGGAGCCGCTCCGCCAGGGGCTCGGCCCGGTCGGCCGCGGCGAGGTGGTGCACGGTGATGTCCACCTCGTCCGCACCCGCGCGCTCCACGGCGATCTCCTCCAGCCGCGCGATCGCCCGCGAGGCCGTGCGGACCTTCTCCAAGGGCTCGATCCGGCCGCCCGACAGGTGCAGCAGCGGCTTGACGGAGAGCGCGGAGCCGAGCAGGGCCTGCGCCGCACCGATCCGGCCGCCCCGACGCAGGTACTCCAGGGTGTCCACGTAGAAGAATCCGCTGGTCCGCGCGGCCCGCCCGGAGGCCGCCGCGACCACCGCCGCGAGGTCGTCGGCCACATTCCCGGACGCCCCGGCCACGCCGGCCACCCCGGCCTCGCCCGCCGCCCCGGACGCCCCGTCCTGCAGCGCCGCGATCGCCTCCGCCGCCGCCAGCACCACGTGCCCGAGTGCCATCCCGACCAGTCGGCTGTCCACCACCTCCACCGGTAGCGGAGCCTCGGCGGCCGCCAGCCGGGCCGCCTCGACGGTGCCGGAGAGCTCGGCGGAGATGTGCACGGAGACGACGGCCTCGAAGCCCGCCTCGGCCGCCGCCCGGTAGGCCTCGGCGAAGGTCTCGGGGCTGGGCCGGGAGGTGGTGACGCGCTGCTTGGCCCGCAGGGCCTCGGCGACGTCCTTCGGGGAGATCTCCACGCCGTCCGCGAGCACCTCGTCCCCGACCACCACGCTCAGCGGGACCACCGCGATCCGGTGCCGGTCGACCGCCTCCTCGGGGAGGTAGGCCGTGGAGTCGGTCAGGAGGGCGATGCGGCGGGACATGAGGCGGAGGTTACTCCCCCCTCCCCGCCACGGACACCCGGGGGACGTCCGAACCCCTGGAGAGGGCCGCCGCGGAGGTCAGGACTTCCGCAGACGCTGTGTCAGGTCGACCGCCAGCCCGAGCAACTGCTCGGCGGTGGCCGGCCGGTCGTTGCTGATCGCCTTCCGCTCCGTCCCGGCCGCCTTGGCCGCCCCCGCCGCCCCGGCCGTCCCAGCAGAGGAGGCAGAGCGAGCCGAGGCCCCCGAGGACGGCCCTGCCGCATCCCAGTGCCGCAGCGCACCCGCCTCGGTCTCGCACTCGTCCGCGAGCCGCGCCAGCTCGTCGTCGGCGAAGCGCTGCATCCGGTCCTGGGCCGCCCACCGCATCGACTCGGCGGCGTGCGTGATCCGCTCGGCCCGCTCCCGCAGCGCGGGCAGCTTGTCGGCCACCCGCCCGGCGTCGGGCTCCAGCTCCAGCGCCTTCAACTCGCCGTCGAGCTCGGCCGCGTGGGCGTCCAGCCTGGTCAACAGCTGCAGGGACTCGGCGAGTTGGGAGTCCTCGGCGAGGCCGGCCGCGAGCACCTTGCGGGTGGAGTCGAGGGCGGTGCGCAGCGCGAGCCGGACGGCCGAGATCTGGCCAGGCGCCCCGGGCTTGGCGAAGGTCTTGGCCTTCAAGGTCGCGTTCTCGATGGCCCGTCGGGCGTTGGCCTCCTGCTGGGAGAGCTTCCGGGCGGCGGCCTTGCCGGCCTTCACCGCACCGACCGTGATCATGATCAGCAGCGCGACCACGAAGAGCACACCGAGGCCGACCACCACGCCGAGCGCGTCCATCACGAGCCACCTTCCGGGAGACCGACCGAGGGCTCCACAGTAACCGCACGGGTTGCCGTGGAGCCCTCGTCGTAGGGGTCCGTGAGGAGAGATCAGGGACAGCTCAGGGAAACCCCGAGGACCGGCCCCGATGGATCGTCAGCGTCAGCCGGTGACGATGTTGACCAGCTTCGGCGCCCGCGCGATCACCTTGCGCACCGGGGCGTCCCCGATCGCCGCGACCACGGCCGGGTCGGCCAGCGCCAGCGCCTCCAGCTCCGCGTCGGTGATGGCCGGGGCCACCTCCAGCCGGGCCCGGACCTTGCCCTTGATCTGGACCACGCAGGTGACGGTCTCGTCCACCACGTAGGCCGGGTCGGCCACCGGGTAGTCGACGTACGCCAGCGAGCCCTCGTGGCCCAGGCGGCGCCACAGCTCCTCGGCGATGTGCGGGGCCAGCGGGGCGATCATCAGCACCTGCTGCTCGGCCACCTGACGGGGCGTCGAGCCGCGCTTGACCAGGTGGTTGTTCAGCTCGATGGCCTTGGCCACCGCGGTGTTGAACCGCAGGCCCGCCATGTCGCCGCGGATGCCGTCGATGGTCTTGTGCAGCACCCGCAGGGTGGCCTCGTCGGCCTCCTCCTCGGTGACCACCAGCTCGCCGGTGGTCTCCGAGACGATGTTGCGCCACAGGCGCTGCAGGAAGCGGTACGAGCCGATCACCGCGCGGGTGTCCCACGGGCGGGAGACGTCCAGCGGGCCCATCGACATCTCGTACAGGCGCAGGGTGTCCGCGCCGTACTCGTCGGCGAAGTCGTCCGGTGCGATGGCGTTCTTCAGGGACTTGCCCATCTTGCCCGCCTCGCGGCGGACCTTCTCGCCCTCCCAGAAGAACTCGCCGTCGATCTCCTCGACCTCGGCCGCCGGCACCGGGAAGTCCCGGGCGTCGCGGTAGACGTCGGCGGTGATCATGCCCTGGTTGAACAGCTTGTGGAACGGCTCGACCGAGGAGACGTGGCCCAGGTCGTGCAGCACCTTGTGCCAGAAGCGCGCGTACAGCAGGTGCAGCACCGCGTGCTCGGCACCGCCGACGTACAGGTCGGCGCCGCCGCCCGGCTTCTGCTCGGTCGGGCCCAGCCAGTACTGCTCGTTGGCCGGGTCGACGACCTTCTCGCCGTTGGACGGGTCGATGTAGCGCAGCTCGTACCAGCAGGAACCCGCCCAGTTGGGCATGGTGTTGGTCTCGCGGCGGTACTTCTTCGGGCCGTCGCCCAGGTCCAGCTCGACGTTGACCCACTCCTCGTTCCGCGACAGCGGGGTCTTCGGCGAGGAGGTCGAGTCGTACGGGTCGTAGGTGTGCGGCGAGTAGTCCTCCACCTCGGGGACCTCGACCGGCAGCATCGACTCGGGCAGCGCGTGCATCACGCCGTCCTCGTCGTAGACGATCGGGAAGGGCTCGCCCCAGTACCGCTGGCGGCTGAACAGCCAGTCGCGCAGGCGGTAGTTGACGGTGCCCTCGCCGATGCCGCGCTCGGTCAGCCAGGCGGTGACGGCGGCCTTGGCCTCGACCACCGACAGGCCGTCCAGCGACAGGTCGCCGTGGGCGGAGTTGACGATCACCGAGTCGTAGCTGTCGAAGGACTCGTCCCACTCGGCCGGGTCCTCGGAGCGGCCGTCGGTGGGGCGCACCACGCAGCGCATCGGCAGGTCGAAGGCGCGGGCGAAGGCGAAGTCGCGGGAGTCGTGCGCCGGGACGGCCATGATCGCGCCGGTGCCGTAACCCATCAGCACGTAGTCGGCGATGAACACCGGGACCAGCGCGCCGCTGACCGGGTTGGTCGCGTAGGCACCGGTGAAGACGCCGGTCTTCACCTTGGCGTCGACCTGGCGCTCGACGTCGGACTTGGCGGCGGCCTCGGCCCGGTACTTGGCGACGGCCTCGGCGGGGGTGGCCGCGCCGCCCTTCCAGTCCTCGTGGGTGCCGGCCGGCCAGGCGTCCGGGACGATGCCGTCGACCAGCTCGTGCTCGGGCGCCAGCACCATGTAGGTGGCGCCGAACAGCGTGTCGGGGCGGGTGGTGAAGACGGTGATCTTGTCGCCGTCGATGCCGAACTCGACCCGGGCGCCCTCGGAGCGGCCGATCCAGTTGCGCTGCTGCAGCTTGATCGCCTCGGGCCAGTCCAGCAGGTCCAGGTCGGCGATCAGGCGGTCGGAGTACGCGGTGATCCGCATCATCCACTGGCGCAGGTTGGACTTGAAGACCGGGAAGTTGCCGCGCTCGGACTTGCCGTCGGCGGTGACCTCCTCGTTGGCCAGCACGGTGCCCAGGCCGGGGCACCAGTTGACCGGCACCTCCTTGGAGTACGCCAGCCGGTACTCGCCCAGCAGCTCGTCCCGCTCCGTGCCGGACAGCGACGCCCAGGCACGGCCACCCGGGACCTCGCGCTCGCCGGACTCGAACTGCGCGACCAGCTCGGCGATCGGACGGGCCTTCGCGGCCGCCTCGTCGTACCACGAGTCGAAGATCTGCAGGAAGATCCACTGGGTCCAGCGGTAGTACTCCGGGTCGATCGTGGCGATCGAGCGGCGGGAGTCGTGGCCCAGACCCAGGCGGCGCAGCTGGCGGCGCATGTTGTCCATGGCCGCCTCGGTGGTGATCCGGGGGTGCTGGCCGGTGGCGACGGCGTGCTGCTCGGCGGGCAGGCCGAAGGCGTCGTAGCCCAGGGTGTGCAGCACGTTGTGGCCGGTCATCCGCTGGTAGCGGGCGAACACGTCGGTGGCGATGTAGCCCAGCGGGTGGCCCACGTGCAGGCCCGCGCCCGAGGGGTACGGGAACATGTCCATGATGAAGCTGTGCGGCTTGGCGACCACGTCACCGGCCGACGGGTCGGCCAGGGTGCCGGCCGGGTTGGGGGCGTCGAACGTCCCCTCCTTCTCCCAGACGTCCTGCCAGCGGGACTCGATCTCGGCGGCCAGCGCGGCGCCGTAGCGGTAAGGCTCGGTGGCGGCGGCCTCGGCCGCGGCGGGGGTCGTCTCGCTCATGGTCCTTCGGGCTCCATCTGGGTCTCAGTGCGCGAACGGCGCGAACAGCCGGCTTCGGAAAACAAAAAAGCCCCTCGCAGGAGGGGACGCCACGCCGACTCCGGCCCTCGGGCCGACTCTGGTCAGCGCGGCCGGCTAAGAAGCAGGCGCACGGTTCGCATGGCCAACAGGGTACCGCACCGCCCAAGGGCGGCTGTCAAGGTATTCGCGGACGCTCCTGAGCACCCCTCGACCCACCGGAGGCCCGCTCAGGCCCGCCGAGGAACCCGTCACAGGCCCCTGGAGCACCCCTCAGGCCCGCTGGTCGAACTCCCGCAGCGCCCGCGCCACCCGGTCCGACTGCATGCCGGCCGCCAGCCGCCGGGCACCGTCGGCGGTGCGGGCCGCCTCCTCGTGGTCCCCGGTCCGGCGGTAGGACCCGGCCAGACGGACCATCAGCAGCGCCTTCGCCCGGGCCCGTTCGGGCGCCAGCACCGCCACCGCCCCGGCCAGCAGCCGCTGCGCCTGCTCGTGGTCGCCGAGGAAGAGGTGCGCCTCGCCGACCATCCCCTCCAGGTCGGCCCGCTCCTGGACCTGCCCCGGCTCCTCCTCCAGCGCCCGGAAGGCCCGCTCGGCCACCGCCTCGGCGCTGATCTGCTCGCCCTTGCGGCCGTGCGCGCGGGCGATCCGGCCGAGCTGGAGCGCCCGCTCACGGGGCGTCAGCACCTCGTCGGCGGCGCGCAGCGCGGTGGAGAGCATGGCGACCGGGTCCAGGCCCCGCCCGCCGGACGCGTAGGTGGCCTGCACCGCCAGGCAGCCGACCACGCTGACCCCGAGCCGCGGGTCCCCGCTGACGTGCGCGGCGCGCAGCGCGGCGACGAAGGCCCGCTGGGCGGCCGCGTCGTTGCCCAGGTCGTAGCTGGCCCAGCCGACCAGCCGGGCGGTGCGGCTGGCCGCCCCGTACAGCTCCCGGCCGAGCGCCTCGTCGTACGCGCCCAGCTCCAGCAGCTTGCCGATCACGTCCAGCTCGGCCCTGGCCAGGGTGAGGATCAGGCCGCCGCCGTACGCCCGCTCCAGTCGCTGCTGGCTCTCGTAGCCGAGCCGCAGGTCGGCCAGCTGCTCGGCGGCTATCCTCAGCGCGCCCTCGCCGCCGGTCAGTTCGGGCGGCGGCGAGGCCCAGTCCTTGGCGGCCTGGAGGAGCTCGTCGCCGCGGAACAGGTCGGTCAGCCGGACCGGGCCGGATTCGGCCCCGGCCTCGCGGAGCGCGGTCTGCGCGGTGTCGGCCGTCCACGGGTCGGTGAGCAGGCGGGGCGAGAGCGTCTTGGCTCCCCGGCCGCTGCCCATCCGGCCCCAGAGCTGTTCGTAGGTGACCGCGATGCCGAGCGCCCCGCCGAGCACCTCGCAGACCGTCTGGTCGTGCGGGCTGCGCGGCACCATGCCGCGGTCCCGCCACTTGTAGGGCGCGGTGGAGCTGATCGCCAGGCCGGCCGGGAGCACCGCGCTGACCTCGCGGGCCAGCCGCTCCGGGTTCCAGCCGAGCTGGTGCAGGATGCGCGCCAGCTCCTCGTTGCGTCTGCGCTCCAGGTCGGCCATGGCCCAGACGGTACCGGGCCGGTGTGGAGGTCGCGCCGCGATCGGGTAAACGGAAGAGGGCCCCTCCCGATCCCGGGAGGGGCCCTCTTCCTTCTGTGGAGCTACGGAGAATTGAACTCCGGACCTCTTGCATGCCATGCAAGCGCTCTACCAACTGAGCTACAGCCCCGCGTCTTTCCGGCGTTTCCCCCGGCGACACCCGTAACTTTACACGCTCTCCGGCCCAGTCCCAAAACGCTTTGCCGGGGGGCCACCGGAGCACGCAGAAGGCCGCCTCCCGGAGGGAGACGGCCTTCGTGTCGTTGTGGAGCTACGGAGAATTGAACTCCGGACCTCTTGCATGCCATGCAAGCGCTCTACCAACTGAGCTACAGCCCCGCGTGCCGCACGGACCTGACGGACCGTTCGATGCGGAGTGGAGCTACGGGGAATTGAACCCCGGACCTCTTGCATGCCATGCAAGCGCTCTACCAACTGAGCTACAGCCCCGCACCCGGAGGACTTCCCGCCTTCCTTCCGGTCGGCGTTCTTTCCTGCGAACGAGGAAGACTCTAGCTGGTCAGGGCCGGAACTGCGAAATCCGGCCCGGTCCGGGGCCCCTGCCTCAGGTCTCGTCGCCGATGACCGGCTGCGGCAGCGTGCCCGCGTTGTGCTCCAGCAGGCGCCAGCCGCGCACGCCCGGGCCGAGCACCGACCAACAGCAGTTGGAGAGCCCGCCGAACCGCTCCCACTGGGCCGGCTCCAGCTCGAGCAGCCGCCCGAGCATGGTGCGGATGGTGCCGCCGTGGCTGACCACCACCAGGGTGCCGTCCTCGGGCAGCTTCTCCACCGCCGCCAGCACCACCGGGACGGACCGGTCGGCCACCTCGGTGCTCAGCTCGCCGCCGCCGCGGCGGACCGGCTCGCCCATCGCCCAGGCCTGGTACTCCTCGGGGAAGCGCGCCTGGATCTCACTGTTCGTCAGGCCCTGCCACTGGCCCGCGTAGGTCTCCCGCAGGCCCTCGTGGTGGTCCACCGTCAGGCCGGTGACCTTGGAGAGCTCGGCGGCGGTGCGCCGGGCCCGCTTCAGGTCGGAGGAGATCAGCAGGTCGGGCTTGAGCCCGGCCAGCAGCTTGGCCGCCCGCTGCGCCTGGAAGACGCCCTGGTCGGTCAGCTCGATGTCGGTGCTGCCCTGGAAGCGGTTCTCGAGGTTCCAGGAGGTCTGGCCGTGCCGCCAGAAGACGATGCGCGGGCCCCGCGCCTTGCCGCTCAGCTCTCGTCCTCGGTGACCTCGGCGGCCTCGGCGTCACCGGTGGCGTTGCCGGCCAGGTCGGTCAGCACGCTCTCGGGCCGGTTGCGGGTGGCCAGCGCGTCCTCCGGGATGGGCAGCTCGGGGCAGTCCTTCCAGAGGCGGTCCAGCGAGTAGAAGGAGCGCTCCTCGGAGTGCTGGACGTGCACCACGATGTCCAGGTAGTCCAGCAGGATCCAGCGGCCCTCGCGCTCGCCCTCGCGGCGGACCGGCTTGATGTCCAGCTGCTCGCGCAGCTGGTCCTCGATCTCCTCGGCGATGGACTTCACCTGGCGGTCGTTGGCGGCCGAGGCGATCAGGAAGGCGTCGGTGATCGACAGCACCTCGCTGACGTCGAAGGCGATGATGTCGTGGGCCAGCTTGTCGGCGGCCGCCTGGGCGGCGACGTTGATCAGGTTCTGGCTGTGCTCGGTGGCAGTCACGTTGTACTTCCGGTCGGCTGTCTGGGATTCGCCTTCCAGGATCTCACGAACCGCCGCCGCCCCCGTGGGATAACCGGGGGCGGCGGCGGACCGCTACTGCTTGGGGGCCGTGAAGTCCTTGCCCAGCACGACCACCACGTCGGCGTTCTGGGTGCCGGTGACCTTCTTCACCGCGTCCTCCTTGAAGCCCAGCGCGGTGGCGAGCGACTTGGCGGCGGCCTGCTTGGCGTCGTCGGTGTAGCGGACCTCACTGGCCGGCTGGACCGGCGCCTTGGCCCCGGTCGGCAGCACCTCCAGGCCGCCGTTGGTGACCTGGATCGCGGCGGTGGTGGCGGCGTCGTCGCTGCCGCTGGCGTTGAGGATGCTGACCCGGGTGGTGGCGTCGGCCGCCTTGGCCTTGCTCACCGTGCCGCCCAGCACCTCCTTCACCTGGGCGCCGGCGGTGGCCTCGTCCAGGGTGCCGTCGGGCTGCACCTTGAGGGTGGAGACGGTCAGCTTGCCGCTCTGGTCGAGCTTGGCCAGCTGGGCCAGCACCCCGCCCAGGGCGGCCTCGGGCAGCGAGGGGTCGAGCACCGAACCGACCCGGCGGACGGTGTCCTGAGCGTCCTTCAGCTCGGTCGGCATCACCTTCAGCACCGCGTCCATGACCTGGCCGAAGCGGGCCAGCTGGGCCTCGGTGGCCTCGCCGGGCGCCTGGTAGGTGGCGTACGCGACGGCGGCCGGGCCGCTCAGCGTGACGTTCTTCCCGGCCGGGGCCAGCTCCTTGCCGTTGGCGTCCTTCACCACGGCGTTGGTGTCCACCTTGATGGAGCCGAGCTGGGCCACCATCCGGTCCAGGTACGGGGTGTCGAGGCGCCACGTCCCGGCGACCGGGGCGCCGAGCACGGTGGCCAGGCCCTCCCGGGTGGCGGCCGCGCCGAGCACGTCCATCGACTTGCCGAGCGGCTCGGTGGCGGAGTCACCGGTGCTGGGCAGCTTGAGGACGTCCGGCAGCAGCAGCACGCTGGCCTTCTGGCCGGACTGGTCGTTGACCAGCAGCGCGGTGGAGACCTTGCCCTGACGGTCCTTCAGGTGGAGCACGTTGACGGTCCGGCCGCCGGCCGCCTTGGCCGCGGCGCTGGAGCCGCCCAGGTCGCCCTTCCACCACAGGTAGCCCGCCGTGCCGCCGCCGGCCAGGGCCAGCACCAGCAGGGCGCCGATCGCCCGGGTGCGCAGCTTGCGGCGGCGCTCGTCCCGGCGCTCGGTGCGGGACTCGGCGAACTTCAGCCAGTCGATGACGTCCTCGGCCTGGTCCACCTCCTCGTCCACGAAGGTGAACTCACCCGTCGGGTAGTCCCGGTCGGCCTTGGGCGCGCCGGGCTTGGACGTCGCGGGCTGCGGCGCGGCGGGGCGGGCGGCGGCGGGCCGGGGCGCGACGGGCGGCGGCGCGGGCACGGGCTCGGGCTGCTGCGGCACCACGGGCGGCGGCGGGGCCACCGGCTGGACGGGGGCCGGCTGCTGCTGGGGCGGCTGGGCCTGCTGGTAGTACTGCTGCTGCTGGTACGGGTCCTGGACGTACGCCTGCTGCTGCCCGTAGCCGTCGTAGTACTGGGGCTGCTGCGGCTGCTGGGGCTGCTGGTAGTACTGCTGCTGGTACGGGTCCTGGACGTACGCCTGCTGCTGCTCCGGCTGGACGTACTGCGGCTGGCCGTAGGCGTCGTAGTAGACCTGCGGCTGCTGCTGGTACGGGTCCTGCGGGTACCACTCCTGCTGCCCGCCGCCCTGCTGCTCACCCGTCACGCCGTACCCCCTCGCGCGTACAGCTCCCGCTTGTGGATGTACCGGACGACACCGTCCGGGACGAGGTACCAGACCGGTGCGCCCTTGGCGACCCGGACCCGGCAGTCGGTGGAGGAGATGGCCAGTGCGGGCACCTCGACCAGGGAGACGCCGCCGGCCGGCAGGCCGGCGTCGGAGAGTATGTGGCCGGGCCGGGTGCAGCCGATGAAGTGGGCGAGCTCGAACAGCTCGTCGGAGGAGCGCCAGGAGATGATCTGGGCCAGCGCGTCGGCTCCGGTGATGAAGAACAGGTCCGCGTCGGGGTGCTGGGCCCGCAGGTCGCGCAGGGTGTCCACGGTGTAGGTGGGGCCCTCGCGGTCGATGTCGATCCGGCTGACCGAGAACTGCGGGTTCTCGGCGGTGGCGATGACCGTCATCAGGTAGCGGTCCTCGGCCGGGGTGACGTGCCGGTCGCTCTTCTGCCACGGTTGCCCGGTCGGCACGAAGACCACCTCGTCCAGGTGGAACGCGCTCGCCACCTCGCTCGCGGCGACCAGGTGCCCGTGGTGGATCGGGTCGAAGGTGCCGCCCATCACGCCGAGGCGCTTGCGTGCCCGCTCACCGGCGGCCTTGGCCTGCTGTCCCATGCCGCCACACCTTACGCGAAGCCCGTCGCGGCCGGGCAAGCCCGCCCGGCCGCGCGGAGCGCGCTGCCGCGGCTCAGCGGTCGCGGTTGAAGCGGGTGGTGATGTAGAGGAGGAGGAGCAGGATGAACAGGCCCGCGCCGCCGGTCAGGTACGGGCTCAGGCTCTCGTGGTTGCCGCCCTCGCTGCCGCCTTCGGCCAGCTGGGTCAGGAGGGGCAGTGCGATGTGGCTCATGGTCGGCAGGACCTTCTCGAGTCGGTGAGGGGGCCAGTGCGCGGGCCGGGGGCGGCCCACCGGCTCATCGTACGGGGCCCCTACGCGCAACCGCGCGCCGCCCCACCGCGTCTGACGCCTCGGCAGGAGGTCTCCGGCCGGGCGGACGGGAGGTCAGTTGTTCCGGTTGGCCCGGGCGATCGCCCAGCCGATCAGGCCGACGCCGACCACGCTGACCACCAGGATGATGCGCAGGAACAGGCCCGGGCCCGACTCGTTGGAGATCGGCGCGGCCAGCTGGGCAAGGGTGGCGGGGTTCATCGGGGGGTCTCTCCTCGGTCCGGGCGGCTCGACCCTCAGGGTAGACCCGCTTACGGCGCGGGACGGACGGCGGCCCCGGCGTAGGGTGGCCGACGGGGACGAGTACACGCAGACGGACGTTGGACCGACAGCAAGCGGGGGCCGGGCGAGAGCCGGTGCCGGCGACGACCCAGGAGGTACTCAGCAGATGACCGACATGACCAAGGACAGCACGCCGGACCGCCGCCGCCAGCGCTTCCCCGGGATCTCCACCCGGGCCTGGGAGCACCCGGCCGACCGGTCCGCCCTGGTCGCGCTCCGCAAGCTCACCGGCTTCGACGACGTGCTGAAGAAGCTGGCCGGACTGGTCTCCGAGCGCAGCGTCCGGCTGATGTTCCTGGCCACCGCGGTGAAGACCTCGGAGCGCCAGTTCCCCGAGCTGCACGCGATGGTGCGGGACGCGGCCTACGTGCTGGACCTGGACAAGGTGCCGGACCTGTACGTCACCCAGGACCCGACCGTGAACGCGATGTGCATCGGGATGGACACCCCGATCATCGTGCTCACCACCGGGCTGGTCGAGCTGCTGGACGCCGAGGAGCTGCGGGCCGTGATCGGCCACGAGGTCGGGCACGCGATGTCCGGCCACGCGGTCTACCGGACCATGCTGCTGATCCTCACCAACGTGGCCACCCGGATCGCCTGGATCCCGCTCGGGAACCTGGCCATCACCGCCGTGATCACCGCGCTCAAGGAGTGGTTCCGCAAGGCCGAACTCTCCTGCGACCGGGCCGGTCTGCTGGCCGGTCAGGACCTGCAGGCCTCGATGCGCGGGCTGATGAAGCTGGCCGGCGGCCACCACCTGGCCGAGATGAACGTGGACGCCTTCCTGGAGCAGGCCGAGGAGTACGAGAAGGCGGGCGACCTGCGGGACGGCGTCATCAAGCTGCTCCAGGTGCTGCCGCAGACCCACCCCTTCGCGGTCGTGCGGGCGGCCCAGCTGAAGAAGTGGTCGGAGAGCGACGAGTACCGCTCGATCCTGGCCGGGGCCTACCCGCGCCGGGCCGACGACCCGGACACCTCGGTCGGCGAGCAGTGGAAGGCGGCCGCCGAGTCGTACTCCAAGTCGGTCAAGGAGAGCAAGGACCCGCTGATGGGCCTGCTGCGGGACGTGGCCGGCGGCGTCGGCACGGTCGGCGGCAAGCTCCGGGACACCTTCACCGGCAAGCCCACCGCCGCCGGCGGCGCGGAGCGCTCCGACGGCGAGTGAACGCCCGGGCCCGGGGGCCGTCCGCCCCCGGGCCCGTCACCGCTTGAGCGGGGCGCAGAGCGTCCAGGCCGGCTGGGCGTGGTCGCCCGGATCGGTCGCCGGGGGCGGGACGGAGCCGCCTAGCAGCGGCTGGAGGTGGGCCGCCAGCCGGGTGCCGCAGGCGGTCGGCCCGGCCTGGAGCACCGAGTCCACGACCCGGACCCGGGAGGCGGCCAGGTCCGCCCGGTCCAGCTCGAAGCGGAGCGCCCGGCGGACGGTGTGCAGGGTGACCGGGCCGGAGGGCTCGTCCGCCGCGCGCAGCGCGTAGACGAAGGTGTGGTCGGTGCCGATCTCCAGCGTCCCGGCGTCCGCCTCGTCCACCCGCATCGCGCCGACGGCCTTGACCGTCTCGGTGGCCAGCGCCACCTCGGCCGGGTCGAAGCGGACCAGCCAGCCGGTCGCGGCGTGGTGCTGGTCGTCGCTGGGGGTGGCCAGGCTCTGGTCGAACTGGTCCTGCTCCCCCGCGGTGAGCAGCCGGCGGACCGCCTCGGTGCCGCCCCGGCCCGTCAGCACCGCCGGGTCGAGGGCCGAGACGGTCAGGTACTTCTCGACCACGGCCAGCGCCCGGGATACCTCGGCCTTGGTGAAGTGGGCGGTGGCCGAACCCCCGGGCGCGGCCAGCCCGGCCGCGCCGTCCCGGTAGTCGGCGGACAGCCCGGCGAACGGGGCCTGCCGGTCCGCCACCGGGGTGACGGCCGAACTCGGCACCAGGGCCACCAGGCTGACGGTCAGTTGGTTCCCGGTCGGCTGGGTCGCCCGGGGCTGCGGGGTGGAGAGCCCGAAGTACACCGCGGCCGCGAAGGCCACCACGATCACCAGCATCAGGGCCAGCGCCTGGCGGGGCAGGCTCCCCACCAGCCCGCGCCGGCGGACCGCCGACCGCCCGTACCCGCCGCCCATCCGCTCCCGGGCCGAGAGCTCCTGGATCCGGGCAGCCCGGACGAACGATTCGTCGAAGACGACGGACCGGTACTCGTCCTCGTTACCTGAACCACCGTCGGGCACACCCTCCGGAGGTTCGAGCGGGTCACCCATGATTCAAGGGTAGAGCGGGCGTTCGCGCGCCACGAGGGTCCGTGCGCAACTTCTTCGCGCCGGACGGCGAGGACGGGGCCGGACGGGATCAGCCGGTCAGCGAGACCGCCCTCGGCGGAGCCGGTACGGGGATGTCCGAGGGGCTGCTGGTGCCCGTCTCCGGGCGCCCCGCCGGGGCCTCCACGCCACCGGTGCCCCGGTAGATCGCGGCCACCGCGACGGCCACCACGCTGACGCCCATCACCACCGCGAGCACCCAGGCGATCGGCCGGTGCCAGCGCTGCTGGGCCACCGAACGGGCGGCCCCGGCCCGGCCCGGGTCGAAGCCGTCGGACCGCCAGCGGGAACGGCGGGCGGGGCGCGCGGGGGGAGCCCACGGGTCCCAGTAGCGCCGGTCGTCGTCCAGGCCGGCCGGATGCGGACGGAGCTCCAGCGGGAGCCCGCCGGCCTCCGGCAGCTCAGGGCCGCGCCCCAGGGTCAGCGTCTCGGGCTCGAACCTGGCCTCGGCGGCGGCCAGTCGCCGCTCCTCGGCACTCGGCTCGTGCACGGCGGCGGACCGGATGAATGCCTCGTCAAGGACCACGGTGGCGAACTCCTCGTCCGCTCCGCCGTGGTCGGCGCCGTCCGGGAACGGCGAGCCCCCCTGGTTCTCGGCCATGGCTTCAATGTATTACCGGCCGGGGGATTTGTCTGTGGCTATTCGCAGTTCGGGCGTCACGGACGGCCACGGCTGCGGCCGTCCGTGACGAGACGTCAGCCGTTGGCACCGCCCACGGTCGGAGTAGCCTCGCCCCGCACGTGCCCGTCACCGGTGACGACGTACTTGGTCGAGGTCAGCTCCGGCAGCCCCATCGGGCCGCGCGCGTGCAGCTTCTGGGTCGAGATGCCGATCTCGGCGCCGAAACCGAACTCACCCCCGTCGGTGAACCGCGTCGACGCGTTGACCGCCACCGTGGTGGAGTCCACCAGCTGGGTGAACCGGCGCGCCGCCGCCTGCGAGGTGGTCACGATCGCCTCGGTGTGGCCGGAGGACCAGCGCCGGATGTGCGCCACCGCCGCGTCCAGCGAGTCCACCACGGCGGCCGCGATGTCGTAGGAGAGGTACTCCGCTTCCCAGTCCTCCTCGGTGGCCGGCACCGCCGTCACCGCGGTGCCCTCGGCCGCCTTCAGCACCGCGTCGTCGCCGTGCACGGTGACGCCCGCCTCGGCCAGGGCGGCGAGGGCGAGCGGGAGGAAGGCGTCCGCCACGTCGCGGTGGACCAGCAGGGTCTCGGCGGAGTTGCAGACGCTGACCCGCTGGGCCTTGGAGTTGAGCAGGATGCCGACCGCCATCGCCAGGTCGGTCTCGGCGTCCACGTACACGTGGCAGTTGCCGGTGCCGGTCTCGATCACCGGGACGGTGGAGCCCTCCACCACGGTGCGGATCAGCGAGGCGCCGCCGCGCGGGATCAGCACGTCCACCAGACCGCGGGCCCGCATCAACTCCTGCACGGAGTCGCGGCTCTCGCCCGGGACGAGCTGGATCACGTCGGCGGGCAGGCCGGTGCTCTCCACCGCGTCGCGCAGGACCTCGGTGAGGGCGGTGTTGGAACGGTACGCGGAGGCCGAGCCGCGGAGCAGGACGGCGTTGCCGGACTTCAGGCAGAGGGCGGCGGCGTCCACCGTGACGTTCGGGCGGGCCTCGTAGATGATGCCCACCACGCCGAGCGGGACGCGGACCTGACGGACGTCCAGACCGTTCGGGAGCGTGTACCCGCGGACCACCTCGCCGACCGGGTCGGGCAGGCCCACCACACTGCGCACGTCGGCGGCGATGGCGGCGATCCGCTCGTCGGTGAGGGTCAGGCGGTCGATCACCGACTCGGCGGTGCCGGCCTCACGGGCGCGGGCGACGTCCTCGGCGTTGGCCGCGGTGATCTCCGCGCTGCGCGCGGTCAGGGCGTCGGCGATCGCCAGCAGCGCGGCGTCCTTCGCACGGCGCGGCAGTGGGGCGAGGACGGCGGCCGCCTCGCGTGCACGGCGCGCGACGGCGAGGACGGGGCTGGTGGTCTGGTCGCTGGTCATGGCGCAAGGGTAGCGACTGCCGTCACCGGGCCCGCCCGCCTTTCGAGCGGTGAGACGGACGCGACCGGGAGCGCGGGTTGCGCCCCGCAGGGGCGCGAGGAACTGCGCGCGGGGGAACGGCAGCACGTGCAACTGGCTGACGGCGGTTCAGTTGCAGGTGAGCCGCCTTCCGACTCGCGCAGTTCCCCGCGCCCCAGCGGCGCAGCCAGTACCAGCAGCCGCTACCAGGGATGCACTCCGCCGAGGTTGGGCGGGGGTCCGCCGAAGCCTTCGGCGATGCGTTTGTGGTAGGTGGGGCGGTCGATGACCTCGAGGCCGACGATCTCCCAGGGCGGGAGGTTGGCGGTGCTCTTGTGCTCGCCCCACAGGCGCAGGGCGATGGCCGCCGCGTCGTGCAGGTCGCGGGCCTGCTCCCAGTAGCGGATCTCCGCGTGGTCCGCCGCGTAACGGGCCGTCAGGAAGAAGGAGTGGTCGTGCGCCAGCTTCTCCAGCCCGGCGCGGAGCTCGGCGAGCGGGGTGACCCGCCCGGCGACGCTGAGCACGATGTGCCAGAGGCGGGCCTCGGGCGGCTCCGGCTCCTCGGTGCGCTCGGCCGCACCGGGCCGCAGGCGTCGTACGGGCGAACGCTGCTCGGCCACCCGTGCGGCGGCCTCGTCGCTGCCGCTCTCCCCTGCCCCGCCGTCGATGCTGGTCAGTCTCCGTCCCACCGGCGGCCTCCTGTTCGGCGACGTCGTGTCACGGCCGCCGCTGCGGCCCCCGGGCCCGGCCCGTCAGCCACGCAGGATGACCAGGTCGTCCCGGTGGACGACCTCGCGTTCGTACGCGGCACCGAGCTCCTGGGCCAGCTCCTTGGTGGACCGGCCGAGCAGACGGGGCAACTCCCTCGCATCAAAGTTGACCAGTCCACGGGCGACGATGTGGCCGTTTTCGCCAAGAAGGTCCACCGGATCACCCGCGGAGAACTCCCCGTCCACCCGGGTGACCCCGGCGGGCAACAGGGACTTGCCGCCCGAGACCACGGCCTCGACGGCACCGGGGTCGAGCTGGAGGGCGCCGCGCGGGGTGGAGGCGTGCTCCAGCCAGAGCAGGCGGTCGGCGGAGCGGCTGCCGGTGCGCAGGAAGAGGGTGCCGGTCTGACGGCCCGCCAGGGCGTCGGCGGCGTGCCGGGCGGCGGTGAGGACGACCGGGATCCCGGCGCCGGTGGCGATCCGGGCCGCCTCGACCTTGGTGACCATGCCGCCGGTGCCGACGCCGGCCTTGCCGGCGCTGCCGATCTCGATGCCGGCCAGGTCCCCGGGGCCGGCCACCTGCTCGATCCGGCTGGTGCCGGGCTTGCTGGGGTCGCCGTCGTAGAGGCCGTCCACGTCGGAGAGCAGGACCAGCAGGTCGGCCCGGACCAGGTGGGCGACCAGGGCGGCGAGGCGGTCGTTGTCGCCGAACTTGATCTCGGCGGTGGCGACGGTGTCGTTCTCGTTGACGATCGGCATCGCGCCCATCGCCAGCAGCTGGTCGAGGGTGCGGTAGGCGTTGCGGTAGTGGGCCCGGCGGCTGGCGTCCTCGGCGGTCAGCAGCACCTGGCCGACCCGCAGGCCGTAGCGGGCGAAGGAGGCGGTGTAGCGGGCCACCAGGAGGCCCTGGCCGACGCTGGCGGCGGCCTGCTGGCGGGCCAGGTCCTTGGGGCGCTTCTCCAGGCCGAGCGGGGCCAGGCCGGCCGCGATGGCGCCGGAGGAGACCAGCACGATCTCGGGGGCGTCGGGGCGGGTGCGGACCTTGGCGAGGGCGTCCACCAGGGCGTCCACCCGGTCGGCGTCCAGGCCGCCGGCCGCCGTGGTGAGCGAGGAGGAACCGACCTTGACGACGATCCTGCGTGCGGTGAGCACTTCCTGACGCAGTGTCCGGTCCGTCATCTGGCTGCCCTCCGCACGTGGTTCGACGGAGCGTAATCTACGCGATCACGACGGGGCCCCCGCACGCGATGTCACCCTGTGGGACGCGCGTGCGGGGGCCCTGACGGGACGTCAGTCCTCGTCGGAGTCCAGCTCCGGGCGCTTGCTGGAGAGCGCCTCGAAGGCGAGGTACTCCTCCTCCGCCGCGTCCCGGCCCTTCAGCTTGGCCCGGCGGCGGTCCACGGCCGGACGCTGGGTCTCCATCCGGTGGTCCTCGCCACGGCGGCCGAGCATCTCGGCGCCGGCGGCCATGGTGGGCTCCCAGTCGAAGACCACGGCGTTCTCGTCGGGCCCGATGATGACGGTGTCGCCCTCCTGGGCGCCGACCTTCCAGAGCCTGTCCTCGACGCCGAGGCGGGCCAGGCGGTCGGCCAGGTAGCCGACGGCCTCGTCGTTGGTGAAGTCGGTCTGGCGGACCCAGCGCTCGGGCTTGGAGCCGCGCACGCGGTAGGCGCCGTCCTCCTCCTCGACGGTGAAACCGGCGTCGTCCACCGCGGTCGGGCGGATGACGATCCGGGTGGGCTCCTCGACCGGCTTGGCCGCGCGGGCCTCGGCGACGATCTGGGCCATCGCGAAGCTCAGCTCGCGCAGGCCCTTGCGGGAGGCCGCGGAGACCTCGAAGACGCGGTAGCCGCGCTCCTCCAGGGAGGCCCGGGTGAGGTCGGCGATGTCCTGGCCGTCCGGCACGTCGGTCTTGTTGAGGGCGACCAGCCGCGGCCGGTCCTCCAGGCCGCCGTACTGGGCCAGCTCCTCCTCGATGGTCTCCAGGTCGGTGAGCGGGTCCCGGCCGGGCTCCAGGGTGGCGCAGTCCAGCACGTGCACCAGGACCGAGCAGCGCTCCACGTGGCGGAGGAACTCCAGGCCCAGGCCGCGGCCCTGGCTGGCGCCGGGGATCAGGCCGGGGACGTCGGCGACGGTGTAGACCGTCTCGCCGGCGGTGACCACGCCGAGGTTGGGGATCAGGGTGGTGAAGGGGTAGTCCGCGATCTTCGGGCGGGCCGCCGAGAGCACCGCGATCAGCGAGGACTTGCCGGCGCTCGGGTAGCCGACCAGGGCGACGTCGGCGACGGACTTGAGCTCCATCACGATGTCGCGGGCGTCACCGGGCTCGCCGAGCAGCGCGAAGCCGGGCGCCTTGCGGCGGGACGAGGCGAGCGCCGCGTTCCCCAGGCCGCCGCGGCCGCCGGCCGCGGCGACGAAGCTGGTGCCGTGGCCGACCAGGTCGGCGAGCACGTTGCCCTTCTTGTCCATCACCACGGTGCCGTCGGGCACCAGCAGCTCGAGGTCGCCGCCGGTGGCGCCGCTGCGGTGGCCGCCCGCGCCGGGCTTGCCGTTGGCGGCCTTGCGCTTGGGCGAGTGGTGGTACTCGAGCAGGGTGGTGACCTGGGCGTCGACGGTCAGGATGACGCTGCCGCCCTCACCGCCGTTGCCGCCGTCGGGTCCGCCGAGGGGCTTGAACTTCTCCCGGTGCACGGAGGCGCAGCCGTGGCCTCCGTTACCCGCGGCGACGTGCAGTTCGACGCGGTCCACGAAGGTGGTCATGAGGTGTGCCTCCAGCTATGGGGAAAAACAGTTGTCTGCTTCAAAGCATGGAGGGTGGACCGGATAATTCCGGTCCACCCTCCACGGAATCCGACGAGATGTCAGATTCAGGCCTCGACGGCCACGATGTTGACGACCTTGCGGCCGCGACGGTTGCCGAACTGGACCGCACCGGCGGTCAGCGCGAACAGGGTGTCGTCGCCACCGCGACCGACGCCCGCACCCGGGTGGAAGTGGGTGCCGCGCTGGCGGACGAGGATCTCGCCGGCGCTGACGACCTGGCCGCCGAAGCGCTTGACGCCGAGGCGCTGGGCGTTCGAGTCACGGCCGTTGCGGGTAGAGCTTGCGCCCTTCTTGTGTGCCATCTCGCTATCCCCTTACTTGCTGACGGAGTCGATGCTGGTGATCCGCACAGCGGTGTGCTGCTGGCGGTGGCCCTGGCGGCGACGGTAACCGGTCTTGTTCTTGTAGCGCAGGATGACGATCTTCTCGCCCTTGGTCTGGTCGACCACCTCGGCGTGAGCCTTCACGCCGGCGAGCACCCACGGGTCGGAGGTGACGGCGTCACCGTCGACGACCAGGATGGTCGAGAGCTCCACCGAGTCACCCGGCTTGGCGTCAACACGGTCAATCTCCAGCACGTCGCCGACGGCGACCTTGTGCTGGCGGCCGCCTGCGCGAACGATCGCGTACATGCGGTACCCCATTTCTAACTCGGTCGGAAACTCTCGATGCCAGCGCCTGGGTACGGACACAGGCGCCTCCCCCGGACCGGAGCCCGGGAGGTGATGTGCTCGGGAGCGTGGCGTAGACACGCCGAGGGTCAAGAATACGGACGGTCCACCACTTGGGCAAACCGGCCCCTACCGGGCCGGGGCGGTCGCGAACGACCGCCCCGGCACCAGGGCTTACTCGGCCGCCGAATCACCCTCGGCGGCCGCGGCCTTCTTGGCCGCCGCGCTGGTCCGCTTGGTGGCGGTCTTGCGGGCGGTGGTCTTCTTGGCCGCGGCGGCGGTGGTCTTCTTCGCTGCCGTGGTCTTCTTCGCGGCGGTCTTGCGGGCCGCGCGCTTCTTGGGCGCCGGCGCCTCCTCCTCGGCCGGGGCCTCGGGCTCGGCGGCCTCCGCGACGGGGGCCTCCTCGACCGGCGCCTCGGCGACCGGCTCGGTGGCGACCGGCTCGGCGACGACCTCGACGGTCTCGGCGACCGGCTCGGCCACCTCGACTGCCGGGGCCTCCGCAGCGGGCGCCCCGGCGGCCGACAGCGCGGCCTCCATGGCGGCCTCGGCGCGGGCCTGCAGCACCACGATCTCCGCACCGCCGGGGGTGCCCGCCGGAGCGGTCGCCTTCCGGACGGCCCGGCGGCGGGTGCGCCCGGCCGGAGCGGCCGGAGCGGCCGGGATCTCCACCAGGTCGACCGCCGGAGCGGCCACGGCCACCGGCTCCTCCTCGCGGAGGGTCACCAGGGGCTCCTCGCGGAGGGTGACCAGCGGCTCCTCGCGGAGCGTCACGATCACCGGCTCCTCCTCGACCGCGATCTCCAACTGCTCGCCGCCGGAGACGATTTCGAGGTCGTCGTGCTCGTGCTCGTGGGTCTCGACCGCCTGCGGCTCCTCGGCCGCGGCGCCGCCCTTGCCCCGGCGACGGCGCTTGGAGCCGCCCGCGGCGGCCTCACCGGCCGTGCCGACCGGGCCACCGCCGCCGCCCTGGGAGGTGGGCTGCTCCATGTGCACGATGACGCCGCGCCCGTTGCAGTGCACGCAGGGCTCGGAGAAGGACTCCAGCAGGCCCTGGCCGACCCGCTTGCGGGTCATCTGCACCAGGCCCAGCGAGGTGACCTCGGCCACCTGGTGCTTGGTCCGGTCCCGGCCGAGGCACTCCAGCAGGCGGCGCAGCACCAGGTCGCGGTTGGACTCCAGCACCATGTCGATGAAGTCGATCACGATGATGCCGCCGAGGTCGCGCAGCCGGAGCTGACGGACGATCTCCTCGGCCGCCTCGATGTTGTTCCGGGTGACGGTCTCCTCGAGGTTGCCGCCCTGGCCGACGAACTTGCCGGTGTTGACGTCGACCACGACCATCGCCTCGGTCCGGTCGATCACCAGCGAACCGCCGCTGGGCAGCCAGACCTTGCGGTCCAGCGCCTTCATCAGCTGCTCGTCGATCCGGTAGGTGGCGAACACGTCCACGTCGGAGGTCCACCGCTGCAGACGCTCCGTCAGGTCGGGCGCCACGTTGGAGACGTACTCGTGGATGGTGCTCCAGGCCTCGGCGCCGGAGACGATGACCTTGGAGAAGTCCTCGTTGAAGATGTCGCGGACGACCCGGACGGTCATGTCCGGCTCGCCGTAGAGCAGCGCCGGGGCGTTGCCGGAGGCGGCCTTCTTCTGGATCTCCTCCCACTGCGCCTGCAGGCGCTGCACGTCACGGGTCAGCTCGTCCTCGCTGGCGCCCTCGGCGGCGGTGCGCACGATCACGCCCGCGTCGTCCGGGACGATCTTCTTGAGGATCTGCTTGAGACGGGCGCGCTCGTTCTCCGGCAGCTTGCGGGAGATGCCGGTCATCGAGCCCTCGGGCACGTAGACCAGGTAGCGGCCGGGCAGCGAGATCTGGCTGGTCAGGCGGGCGCCCTTGTGGCCGATCGGGTCCTTGGAGACCTGCACCAGGACGGACTGGCCGGACTTGAGCACCGACTCGATCCGGCGCGGGCCGCCGTGGCCCATGGCACCGAAGTTGACCTCACCGGCGTAGAGCACCGCGTTGCGGCCCTTGCCGATGTCGACGAAGGCGGCCTCCATCGACGGCAGCACGTTCTGGACCTTGCCCAGGTAGACGTTGCCGACGTACGAGGTGGCCTGCTCCTTGTTGACGTAGTGCTCGACCAGCACGTTGTCCTCGAGCACGCCGATCTGGGTGCGCTGGCCGTTCTGACGGACCACCATGACCCGCTCGACCGACTCGCGGCGGGCCAGGAACTCGGCCTCGGTGATGATCGGCACCCGGCGGCGGCCCAGCTCGCGGCCCTCGCGGCGGCGCTGCTTCTTGGCCTCCAGGCGGGTGGAGCCCTTGATGGACTGCACCTCGTCCGGGTCGAACGACGGCTCGGCGGAGCGGCGGCGCGGCTCGCGCACCTTGACCACGGTGCGGACGCCGTCCTCGGTGGTCTCGGCGGCCGGCTCGGCGCCCGCCTCACCGCTGCGGCGGCGACGGCGGCGACGGCGGCGCGAGGAGGCCAGGCCACCGGCCAGGTCGTCGTCCTCGTCGCCCTCGGCGTCGGCGTCGGCCTCCTCCTCGGCGGCCGGCTCCTCGGCGGTCAGCTCGGTGGCCTCCGGCTCCTCGGCCTCACCGCGGCGGCGGCGACGGCCACCGCGACGGCGACGGCGGGACGGACGGTCGTCCTCCCACTCGTCCTGCTGCTCCTGGGGCGCCGTCAGCTCGGCGGGCTCCTCCTCGGCCGGGGCCTCGACCTGGACCGGCTCCTGACGGGCCGTCTCCTGCCGCACCGGCTCCTGACGGACCGGCTCGGGGCGGGCCTGCTCGCGGCGCGGCTGGGTCTGCACCCGGACCGCGCGGCGGTCGCGACGGCGGCGGCCGACGCCGCTGTACTCGTACTCGTCCTCCTCGGACTTCACGGTCACCGGGGCGGCCGGGGCCGCCGTGACGACGACGGCCTCCGGGACGGCGGCCGCGACGGCCGCGGGCTTCTCCGGGGCGACGTAGGGGGCGGGCTCCTGGAAGACCGGGGCCTGGAAGATCGCGGTGGACGGGCGGACCGCACGGCGGCGGGCGCGCGGCGGGGCGGCGTCCTCGACCACCGGCTGCGGCTCGGGCTCGACGACCGGGGCCTCGGCGACGGTCTCCTCGACCGCCTCCGGCTCCTCCTCCGGAGCCACCTCGGCGGCCGGCTCCACGACGGTCTCCTCGACCACCGGGGCGGCCTCGACCACGCGGCGGCGGCGGGTGCGGCGGGCCGGGGCGGCGGGCTCCTCGGCCACCGGCTCGGCGGCGGCCTCGGCCGGAGCCTCGACGGCGGCGGGCACGGCGGCCACGACTGCCTCGGCGGTCAGCGGCTCGGCGGCCGGCTTGGCCTCGGCGCGCTTGCGGGTGCGGCGGGCCTTGGGCTTCTCCTCGGCCACCGGCTCGGCGGCGGGGGCCTCGGCCGGGGCCTCGACCGCGGCGGGCTCGGTGGTGACCACCGGGGTGGCCTCCGGCGCACCGGCCGGGGACTCGGCGCGCTTGCGGGTGCGGCGGGCCCGGACCGGCTTCGCCTCGGCGACCGGCTCGGCCTGCTCGACCGCGGGGGCCTCGTGCGTCTCGGCCGGCAGCACCGTCTCGGCGGCCTCGGCGGCGGCGCCCTGCGGGGTGCCCGCCGGGCGGGACACGGCGCGGCGGCGACGACGCGGCGGGGCGGCGTCGGCCTCGGGCGCGTTCTGCTGTTCGCTGTTCTCGTTATCGAGCATGCGGGTGGATCTCCCGTCAGGCCCCCGGGCTCCGCATCCGGGCACGTCGCGACGCCGCCGGGCCGGCCGGGCCGCGGGTTCGCGGGCCCGACCGCCTGGGCGTCGCCGTGCGGACGCGAGGCCGCACAGGGGCTCGTAGTCTCGCTCGGCGCCCCGCACGGTGCGGGGTGTCGAAAGTCTTCTGGTACCGACCAGTCTTCTGTGGTTGTCCGGCCTGCGCCGTTGCCCCGTCCCGGATGGCTGCCGGAGGGGTCCTCGGGCCCACCACCCATCCGGGGTGGCGGGCCACAAGGGGCTGGCCTGCGTCGACGCCCGCCCCCCTGGGGAGCCGTGGCGGCCCGGAGCGGCAAGGCCCGGAAGCCGGGCCTGCCCTCCTCCCGCCAGGCGGACGCAGGTGCGCGCGGCCCGGCGGCCTCTAGCCGGCCGGGGCCGCGGCGCGGTCGAGCGCCAGCGGGTCGGTCACCGTGCCGGTCTCTGCGTCGAGCGGCCCCTGCGCCAGCCTGGTCACCTCAGCGGGGACCGGCGGCGCCAGGTCGGCCGTCGCACGGAGACCGGACAGAACGTCGTCGGGTCGTACGGCGGGTGTGGCGTGTCGTACTACCAGCCGCAGTATCGCACAGGGTCCGGCGCTACGAACATCGCGCGTACCGTCCGTACCGGTGTTGTTACCGTCGCCCACCTGCGGCGCAAGGAGCTCCAGCGCGGCCACCGCGCCGCGCGCGTCGAAGACCCGGATGCCGTTCTTCGTCTGGCGTTCGACCTCGACCCGCTCCTCGGCCAGGAACAGGGCGATCGCGCGGGCCGCCTCCTCGTCGGTGACCCGGTCCAGCCGGACCTTCCACTCGGAGGCCTCCAGGCGCTCCACGAAGTGCGGCGTGCGCACCTCGACGGCGTCGATCACGTCCAGGCCGGGCGGCAGCGACTCGTCGAGCTGCGCGCGCAGCGCCTCCGGGTCGCGGGCCTCGGCGAGGCCGATCTCCAGGTACTCCGCCTCGCTGGCCACCCCGGTCGGGGCGGCGTTGGCGTACGAGACCTTGGGGTGCGGGGTGAAACCCGCCGAATAGGCCATCGGGACCGCCGAACGGCGGAGCGCGCGCTCGAACGCCCGCTGGAAGTCACGGTGGCTGGTGAAGCGCAGACGGCCGCGCTTGGTGTAGCGGAGACGGATGCGCTGCACCGTCGGCGCGGGCGGCGGACCGTCGGGCGTGCGGCGTGCCAGGGCGCTCAGTCCTTAGTCAGTGGGTCGGGCCGGCCGCTCGCGTGATGGGCTCCGGCCGGACTTCTGTCAGCGTCAAGGGTACGGCCTGTGCCGCCCACCAGCGCCCGCCTGGCCTCCCGGGCCGCCTCCCGGACGGAGGACCAGGCCCGGCGCAGCTCGTCCTTGACGGGCCACCAGACCTCCTGGCGCACCCAGCGGCAGGGCCGCAGCACCGCGAACCGCCACAGCCGCCCGGCCAACCTCCAGGCCTGGCCCAGCAGTTGACCGACCGTCCGGAGCACCGGGGACAGCAGCACCCGCCAGAGCCATCCCAGCGGAATCACCAGCAGGTACCGCAGCAGCACGCCGAGGGCCCGGCCGAGGGCGTTCAGGACCGTGAGCAGACCGCGCAGCAGCCGGACCAGTCCGCGCAGGCAGGCGGCCAGCACCTCCACCAGCCCGTGCCAGATCGGGGTGAGCACCGAGCGCAGGAGCCAGCGGAGCGGGGCCGCCACCAAGGTCCGCCCGGTCCAGGCCACCGCGCGGCCGAGCAGGACCAGCCCGGCCCGGACGCCCCGGGCGGACAGCACCAGCCCGGCCCACAGGGCCCGGCCGAGCGGGGCCAGCACCGACTTCCCGAACCACTCCAGCGGGACCAGGAGCCCCCAGTACAGCAGCCAGGCCAGCGGCAGCAGCACACCGTTCCGGCCGAGCCAGAGCAGCCCCCGGCCACCGGCGACCAGCGCGGCGCCGAGCGCGAACAGCGCGACCACCAGGCCGCGCCCGGACGGACGGAGCACCCGGCGGCCGACCCAGCCGCCCGGCCGGACCAGCAGGGTCGCCCCGAGCCACCGCGCCGCGGCCGCCAGGGCCCGCCCACCCCGGACCAGCCCGTGGCCGGTCGCCACCAGAGCGGCCAGCAGCGCCCGCCCGACCGGGGCCAGCACCCGGGTGCCGAACCACAGCAGCGGGCGCAGCAGCAGCGTCCCGACCAGCCAGCCGATCGCCCGGCCCGCCGCCGTCAGGCACCACGCCACGCCCCGCGCGAACGGGCGCAGCACGTACGCGTCCAGCTGCCGGACGGTCCACGCCACGGCGCGTCCCACGGCCACCAGCCCGCGCCACAGCACCCGCAGCACGGCCGCCACGGCACGCCCGACCGGCGTCAGCAGGTACGCGTACAGCGCCTTGCCGGTCCAGCCGAGGGCGCGCCCGACCGGAGCGATCAGGTAGCTGTGGACCGCCCGGCCGGCCGAGGCCAGCGCGCGCGAGGCGGCGCGCCAGGCCAGCACCAGCAGCTCCCAGACGAAGCGGACCGGCACCACCACCGCGAACGCGAGGATCCTGGCGGGTATCCGCACCACCGCGACCAGGCAGCCCTCGGCCGGTCTGTCGTGCTCGTCCATGAACGGGCTCCCCCCGTGAAACGACCTGACGGTCCCTTCCGTGCAGCACGCACGGGAGGGACCGCCGGGTTCCTTGCCTGTGTTACGAGTTGACGACCGTGAGCGGCAGCAGCTTCTTGCCGGTGGGGCCGATCTGGATGTGGGTGTCCATCTGGGGGCAGACGCCGCAGTCGAAGCACGGGGTCCAACGGCAGTCGTCGACCTCGACCTCCTCCAGCGCGTCCTGCCAGTCCTCCCAGAGCCAGTCCTTGTCGAGGCCGCTGTCCAGGTGGTCCCAGGGCAGCACCTCCTCGTAGGTGCGCTCGCGGGTGGTGTACCAGTCCACGTCGACGCCGGTGCCGGCCAGGCCCTTCTCGGCGGCCGCCATCCAGCGGTCGAAGGAGAAGTGCTCGCGCCAGCCGTCGAAGCGGCCGCCGTCCTCGTAGACGGCGCGGATCACGGCGCCGATGCGGCGGTCACCGCGGGAGAGCAGGCCCTCGATGATGCCGGGCTTGCCGTCGTGGTAGCGGAAGCCGATGTTCTTGCCGTACTTGCGGTCGCCGCGGATCGAGTCGCGCAGCTTGGCCAGGCGGGCGTCGGTGGCCTCGGCGGAGAGCTGCGGGGCCCACTGGAACGGGGTGTGCGGCTTGGGCACGAAGCCACCGATGGAGACGGTGCAGCGGATGTCGTTCTGGCCGGTGACCTCGCGGCCCTTCTGGATCACGTTCTTGGCCATCACGCCGATCTGGAGCACGTCCTCGTCGGTCTCGGTGGGCAGGCCGCACATGAAGTACAGCTTCACCTGGCGCCAGCCGTTGCCGTACGCGGTGGAGACCGTACGGATCAGGTCCTCCTCCGAGACCATCTTGTTGATGACCTTGCGGATGCGCTCGGAGCCGCCCTCGGGGGCGAAGGTGAGGCCGGAGCGGCGACCGTTGCGGGTCAGCTCGTTGGCCAGGTCGATGTTGAAGGCGTCGACCCGGGTGGAGGGCAGCGAAAGGCCGATCTTGTCCTCGGTGTAGCGGTCGGCCAGGCCCTTGGCGATCTCGCCGATCTCGGTGTGGTCGGCGGAGGAGAGCGACAGCAGGCCGACCTCCTCGAAGCCGGTGGCCTTGAGGCCGCGCTCCACCATCTCGCCGATGCCGGTGATGCTTCGCTCCCGCACTGGGCGCGTGATCATGCCGGCCTGGCAGAAGCGGCAGCCGCGGGTGCAGCCGCGGAAGATCTCGACGGACATCCGCTCGTGCACCGTCTCGGCGAGCGGGACCAGCGGCTGCTTGGGGTACGGCCACTCGTCCAGGTCCATGACGGTGTGCTTGGAGACGCGCCACGGCACGCCCTCGCGGTTGGCCACCACGCGGGCGATCCGGCCGTCCTCCAGGTACTCCACGTCGTAGAACCGCGGCACGTAGAAGGCGCCGGTGCGGGCCAGCCGGAGCAGCACCTCGTCACGGCCGCCGGGGCGGCCCTCGGCCTTCCAGGCCCGGATGATCTCGTTCATGTCGAGCACGGCCTGCTCGCCGTCGCCGACCACCGCGACGTCGATGAAGTCCGCGATCGGCTCCGGGTTGAACGCCGCGTGGCCGCCGGCCAGGACGATCGGGTCGTCCAGGCCGCGGTCGGCCGCGAGCATCGGGATCCCGGCCAGGTCGAGCGCGGTCAGCATGTTGGTGTAGCCGAGCTCGGTGGAGAACGACAGGCCGAACACGTCGAAGGCGCGCACCGGGCGGTGGGCGTCGACCGTGAACTGCGGGACGCCGTGCTCGCGCATCAGCTTCTCGAGGTCCGGCCAGACGCTGTAGGTGCGCTCGGCGAGCACGCCCTCGCGCTCGTTGAGCACCTCGTACAGGATCATGACGCCCTGGTTGGGCAGGCCGACCTCGTAGGCGTCCGGGTACATCAGGGCCCAGCGGACGTCCGCCGAATCCCAGTCCTTGACGGTCGAGTTGAGCTCGCCGCCGACGTACTGGATCGGCTTCTGGACGTGCGGGAGGAGGGCCTCCAGGCGTGGGAAGACCGATTCGACTGACATGCGGTGAGCCCTTTGCGACGCGGAACGGGGTGACCCTTCAGGGTAGCCGAACCCGGATGCGTCAAGTTCCGCGCACGGAGTCGGTCAGATCCCTATCGGCCGCTGGGTGCGGACGCACTGGAGCAGGCCGACGCCGATCCAGACCGCGAACATCGAGGAGCCGCCGTAGGAGACGAACGGCAGCGGGATGCCCGCCACCGGCATGATGCCGAGGTTCATCCCGATGTTCTCGAAGGCCTGGAAGGCCAGCCAGGTGATCACGCCGGCCGACACGATCGTGCCGAACAGGTCGGTGGCCTGCCGGGCGATCTTGCAGGCCCGCCAGAGCACCACGCCGAGCAGCAGGATCAGCCCGAGCGCGCCGACGAAGCCGAGCTCCTCGCCGGCCACCGTGAAGACGAAGTCGGTCTGCTGCTCGGGGACGAACTGACCGGTGGTCTGGGTGCCCTTGAACAGGCCCATCCCGGTCAGACCGCCGGAGCCGATCGCGATCCGGGCCTGGGCGGTGTTGTAGCCCACACCGGCCGGGTCGAGCGCGGGGTTGGCGAAGGCGGCGAAGCGGTCGATCTGGTACTTGCTCAGCACGCCGAGCTGCCAGATCGCCACCGCCCCGCCGACGCCGGCGGTGATCAGGCCGAAGACCCACTTGTTGGCGGCGCCGGAGGCCAGCAGGATGCCCATGATCGCGACGCCCATCACCATCACCGAGCCGAGGTCCGGCATCAGCATGACGACCGCCATCGGGACGGCGGCCAGGCCGAGCGCCATCAGCACCGAGCGGTCCGAGGGGAAGGCCCGCTCCCCCGCGTCGACCTGGGCGGACAGCACCAGGGCCATCACCAGCACGATCGCCAGCTTGGCGAACTCGGCGGGCTGGATGGAGAAGCCGCCGCCGAACTGGATCCAGGCCTTGGCGCCGTTGATGGTGGAGCCGAGCGGGGTGAGCACGGCCATCAGCATCAGCAGGGTGATGACGTAGACGAAGGGCACGGCGGTGCGCAGGCGCCGACTCCCTATCAACACCACCACCACGAACAGGCCGAGACCGATCGCCAGGTTGGTGAGGTGACGGTAGAGGAAGTACTGCGGGTCCCCGTGGGTCAGCGAGTCGCGGCCCCGGGTCGCCGACCAGATCAGCAGCGAGGAGCCCAGCGAGAGCACCAGCGCGGCCAGGATCATCAGCCAGTCCAGCCGCCGCAGCGGGGAGTCCTTGGCCAGCGCCTTGCCGACCGCGCCGCGCCGCGGCGGGAACCCGTAGGAGCTGTAGGAGGTCATCAGCGGGTCCTCCGGACGGTCGGCTCCAGTGCGGGGAGGGCGAGCATCAGGGGCACCGTCGGCGGGGTCTTCGGCGCCGGGTCGAGGAAGGTCGCACCGGGCTCGAAGGAGACCGGCTTCACGGCGGTGCCGTCCGGGTTGAACTTGGGCAGCTCGCCCTGCGGCTTGGTGAGCAGGGCCTTGCCGGTGTCGATGTTGCCCTTGTCGTCCACGCCGTAGATGGCCTGGTAGATGCGGCGGACGGCGTCACCGGAGGCGCCGGAGCCGGTACCGGCCTGACTCATCGTCATGACCACCGCGTAGTCGCGGCTGTAGGTGGTCAGGTAGGAGGTGGTCTGCTTGCCGAAGACCTCGGCGGTGCCGGTCTTGGCGTGCAGCTCGATCTTGCCCTGCGGCCAGCCCGCGCCGGTGAACTTCCAGGCGGCGGAGCCCTGCTCGACGACGCCCTTGGTGGCCTCGTCGATGTACTGCAGGGTGCGGGCGTCGGTGGGGATCTTCCCGTCCTCGTGCGGGGCGATCTCCCGGACCAGGGTGCCGTCCGGGGCGACCACGGCCTTGGCCACGGTCGGCCGGTAGAGCGTGCCGCCGTTGGACAGCGCGGCGTAGATCCGGGCCATCTGGAGCGGCGTCACCAGGGTGTCGCCCTGGCCGATGGAGTAGTTGACCGCGTCACCGGCGCGCATCTGGTAGCCGTCGGCGCAGTTCTCCTTGGCCACCAGGGTGCCGTAGTCGTTGCCGCCGGACTGCGCCTGCTTGCACCAGGCGTCCTTGTTGGCGTCGTAGTACTCCTGCTTCCACTGGCGGTCCGGGATCCGGCCGGCCGCCTCGCTGGGCAGGTCGATGCCGGTCTTGGCGCCGAGGCCGAACTGCTTGGCGGTCTTGTAGAACCAGTCCTTGGCGTCCTTCTTCGGCTTGATCCCGCCGTCGGCCATCCACTGGTCGTAGGCCAGGCCGTAGAAGACCGTGTCGCAGGAGACCTCCAGGGCGCGGGCCAGGCTGATCGAGCCGTAGCCCTTGCTCTCGAAGTTCTTGAACTCGCGGCCGCCGAAGGTCAGCGAGCTGGGGCAGGCGTAGTTGCCGCTGAGCGAGTAGCCGGCCTGGGCGGCGGCCGCGGTGGAGACCACCTTGAAGGTGGAGCCGGGGGCGGACTGACCCTGTATGGCCCGGTTCAGCAGCGGGTAGTTGGACTCCTTGCTGGTGAGGGCCTGGTAGTCCTTGCCGGCGATGCCGCCGACCCAGAGGTTGGGGTCGTAGGTCGGGGCACTGGCCATGGCGACGATCCGGCCCGTGTGCACGTCCATCACCACGGCCGCACCGGAGTCGGCCTCGTAGTTGCGGTGGGTGTCCTTGTCGACCACCTTGCGGGCGTCGACCATGGCCTGGGCGAGGTTGTCCTCGACGGCCTTCTGCACCCGGGCGTCGATCGAGGTGACCAGGTTGTTGCCGGGCTGGGCCGGGGTCTTGCCGGCGCTGCCGATCACCCGGCCGAGGTTGTCCACCTCCAGCCGGTCGATGCCGGTGGTGCCGCGCAGGTCGTTGTCGTAGACGGACTCCAGGCCGGCCCGGCCGATCTGGTCGACGGGCAGGCGGCGCTCCCGGCCGGGCTTGTCCTTGGTCTTCTGCACCTCGTCGTCGGTGACGGGCGAGAGGTAGCCGAGCACCTGGGCCAGGTTGGCGCCCTCGACGCCGGTGTAGCGGCGCAGCGAGGTGGGCTGGGCGGTGACGCCGGGGAAGTCCTCGCGGCGTTCCATTATCTGCATCGCCTGCTGGGTGGTGGCCGCCTTGGTGACCGGGATCGGCTGGTACGGCGAGCCGTTCCAGCACGGCTGCGGCGTCTTGGCGTCGCAGAGCCGGACCTTGTCCTGGACGTCCTTGGCGGGCATCCCGAGCACGTCCGCGAGCCGGGCCAGCACGGCCTTGCCGCGGTCCTTCTGCTGGAGCAGCTCGGTACGGCTGACCGAGACCACCAGCTTGGCCTCGTTGCCGGCCAGGATGCGGCCGGAGGCGTCCAGGATCTCGCCGCGGACGGTCGGCTCGACCACCTCGCGGATGTGGTTGCCGGCCGCCTTCTCGGTGTACTCCTTGCCGGTGCGGATCTGGAGGTACCAGAGCCGCCCGCCGAGGGTGGCGAGCAGGGACAGCACCAGGACCTGGAGCACGATCAGACGGATCGTCACCCGCGGGGTGCGGCCGGTCTCCGGGATGTTGGTCACGGGTGGTCGCTCCTCACGGGCGCTTGGCGAGGCCGGGGATCCGCCGCTTCTTGCCGTAGCCCGGCAGTGCGGAGACCTCCCGGGTGGTCTTGTAGCGGGAGAGGGTGCCCAGGCCCGAGCTGTTGCCGTCCTCGGACTCGGTGATCACCGGGGCGCCGTCGAAGCGGCGGGCCAGGGCCATCACGGCGGGCACCACGAAGGGGGCCAGCAGCACGTCGTAGAGCAGCGCGCTGAACACCAGGCCGGTCAGGCCGACGTGCCGGGCCGCGGTGTCGCCGACCAGGGCACCGACCATCGCGTACAGCAGGGTGGAGGCGACCGCGGCGACCGCGACCACCAGCAGCGCGCTGAGCGCCGAGCGCTGGCGGCTGCCCTCGGGGCGGAGCAGGCCGGCCGCGTAGCCGAGCAGGCAGAGCACCAAGGCGTAGCGGCCGACGGCGTGGTCGGACGGCGGGGCCAGGTCGGCCAGCAGACCGGCCGCGAAGCCAATCACGCTGCCGCTGGTCGGGCCGTAGACCAGGGCGAGGCCGACCACCACCAGGAGCATCAGGTCCGGTGTGGCACCGGGCAGTTGGAGCCGTCCGAGCACGCTGACCTGGACCACCAGGGCCAGCATCAGCAGGACGGCGGGAAGCACGATCCGGTTGATCCGCATGGTCAGTTCCCCCCTGCGGTCGGGTTGGCGGGCTGGGCCGGCGGCAGCACGGCGTCGCGCGGGTCGGTGCGCGGCGGGACGACCACCACGCCGACCAGGTCGAGGCGGGTGAACTGCACGTACGGCTCGACCAGCACGGTCTTGGTGAGCTGGCCGGGGGTGGCCTCGACCTCGACCACCTTGCCGACCGGGACGCCGGGCACGAACGGGCGGCCGCTCTGCGAGCCGAAGGTGACCAGCCGGTCCCCCGGCTTGACCTGGGCCTTGCCGTTAAGCAGCGAGACCTTCATCGGGCCGGTGCCCTGGCCGTTGGCGAAGCCGATCTCGCCGCTGCCCTCCAGCCGGGTACCGGCGCTGAAGCCGGGGTCCGAGGCGAGCAGCACGGTGGCGGTGGTCGGCGCGATGGTGGTGATCCGGCCGACCAGGCCCTGGCCGTTGATCACGGTCATGTCCCGGGTCAGGCCGTCGTCGCTGCCGGCGTCGATGGTGATGGTCCAGGAGAAGGCCTGGGCCGCGCCGATCGCGATCACCTGGGCGGCCTTGACGGTGTATCCGCCGTTGCCCGCGGTGCGCAGCAGCTCGTCCAGCTGCTTGGTGCGGCCCGAGGCGGTGTCCGAGGAGGCGACCCGCTGGCGCAGCTCGGTGTTCTCCCGGGTGATCTGGTCCAGCCGGGCCTGGTGGGTGCCGGCGTCCCGGACGGCGCGGACGGTGCCCGCGACCGGGTCGACGGCACCGGCGGCCGCCCGCTCGACCGGGCCGAGCGCGCTCGCCGCGAACCGTCGGGCACCGCTGAGCGGAGAGCCCTCGCCGCCCTTGATGTCCACGGTGATCAGCGCGAACGCGACCGCCACCAGCAGGACGAGCAGTAGTCGGCTCTCTCGTGTGTCCCTCACGGTGCGGGAGCTGCCCTTCGGTGCCGGGCCCCCGGCCGCTGTGGACGGCTGAGGGCCCCTCAGTTGACTTGTCTGTTCGGATGCTTAACGACGGGGCTGGGCGTCGAGTACCTGCTGGAGCGCCTCGAACTCCTCGACGCACTTGCCGGAGCCGAGCGCGACCGAGTCCAGCGGGTTCTCCGCGATGTGGATCGGCATGCCGGTCTCCCGGCGCAGCCGCTCGTCCATGCCGCGCAGCAGGGCACCGCCGCCGGTGAGCACGATGCCGCGGTCCATCACGTCGCCCGCCAGCTCCGGCGGGCACTGGTCCAGGGTGGTCTTCACCGCGTCGATGATGGAGTTGACCGGCTCGTCGATCGCCTCGCGCACCTCGGCCGCGGAGATCACCACGGTCTTCGGCAGCCCGCTGACCAGGTCGCGGCCGCGGATCTCGGCGTGCTCGTCCTTCTCCCCTTCGAGGGCGAAGGCGGAGCCGATGCTCATCTTGATCTGCTCGGCGGAGCGCTCGCCCAGCAGGAGGCTGTACTCCTTCTTGATGTGCTGGACGATCGCGTTGTCCAGCTCGTCCCCGGCCACCCGGATGGACTGCGCGGTGACGATCCCGCCCAGCGAGATCACCGCGACCTCGGTGGTGCCGCCGCCGATGTCCACCACCATGTTGCCGGTGGCCTCGTGCACCGGGAGCCCGGCGCCGATCGCGGCCGCCATCGGCTCCTCGATGATGTGCACCTGGCGCGCGCCGGCCTGGGCGCTGGCCTCGATCACGGCGCGGCGCTCCACTCCGGTGATGCCGGAGGGCACGCAGACCACGACGCGCGGGCGGGCCAGGTAGCGGCGGCGGTGGATCTTCAGGATGAAGTACCGCAGCATCCGCTCGGTGATCTCGAAGTCGGCGATCACGCCGTCCTTCAGCGGGCGGATGGCGACGATGTTGCCCGGCGTGCGGCCGATCATCTTCTTCGCCTCGGAGCCCACCGCGAGGATGCCGCCGGTGTTGGTGTTCACCGCGACCACCGAGGGCTCGTTGAGCACGATTCCCTTGCCCCGGACGTAAACCAGCGTGTTGGCCGTGCCGAGGTCGATCGCCATGTCACGGCCGATGAACGACAGGTTGTTGCCCATGGGGTGTGTGGTGCCTTCCCGAGCTCGGATGCAGATGGCGGGGAGATGGGGGTGGGTGACGGCCGACGGCCGTACCGGGCCCGCGAATTGTGCTCCATCGTAGCCACGCCGGTCGTCACGGACTGCTCGGACTGCGAGGTACGGGATGCCGCCCATTCTCCGGCGGCCCGACGGCATCTCCGAGGATTGGGACGCCGTGTCGGGGCTCCGAGTTCCGTATATGAGGATCAAACGCCGATATTCACCCGACCGGTCCCGAGGGGGCCGGGACCGGTCGGGTGATGACCGTCCGTCAGGCGTGGGACGGGAAGAAGATCTTGATCTCGCGCTCGGCCGAGGCCTCGGAGTCGGAGGCGTGGATCAGGTTCTCGCGGGTGATGGTGGCGAAGTCACCGCGGATGGTGCCGGGGCCGGCCTGCAGCGGGTCGGTCGCGCCGGCGAGGGCCCGGACGCCCGGGATCACGTTCTCGCCCTGGACGATCAGGGCGATGGACGGGCCCGAGGTCATGAACTCCAGCAGCGGCTCGTAGAAGGGGCGGCCGACGTGCTCGGCGTAGTGCTCCTCCAGCGTCGCGCGGTCGAAGGTCCGCAGCTCGACGGCGGCGAGCCGCCAGCCGGCCTTGCGCTCGATCCGGCTGATGATCTCGCCGGCCAGGCCGCGCTTGACGGCGTCGGGCTTGAGCAGGACGAGAGTGCGCTGGGACACGGTACGGCTCCTGGGGACTAGGCGTCGGTCACCCAGCAGGTTACCTTGCGTGAACGTTCGCCAGATGGCCGGAGGGTGACCGCCCGGGGGAACGTGCGGCCGGGGGCGCGAGGAACTGCGCGCAGGGGAACGGCAGCACGTGCAACTGGCTGACGGAGCCTCAGTTGCAGGTGAGCCGCCTTCCGACTCGCGCAGTTCCCCGCGCCCCCGGGTCGCTGCCCTACCGAGCGTCAGCCGTCAAGCCGCGCGGGCCGCCTTGATCTCGTCGATCTTGCGGCCGTAGTGGACCGAGCACCACCAGAGGCCGGCGAAGACGACGCCGAGGCCGAACATGGTGGGGAGGATGAAGCCGCTGAGGATCAGTCCGATCTGCAGGGCCCAGCCGACCGCCACCGCGCCGGGGCGGGTGATCGCTCCGCAGAGCAGCACGCAGAGCAGCATCGCGACCCCGCTCACCGCCCAGACGGTGCCCGTCCCGACGTCGGAGAGCTGCATCGCGACCAGCGCCGCGAACATGATCAGCAGTGCCTCGCCGATCAGGGTGGAGGAGCAGAGGGTCCGCACGTCACTTCCTCCCGAGCAGGATGCGGGCCTCGCCGATGGTGATCACCGAGCCGGTGACGATGACGCCGGCGCCGCCGAGGTCCTCCTCCTCGGCCGCCGTGATCGCCGCCTCGATCGCGTCGTCGAGCCGGGGCTCGACCCGGACCCGGTCCTCGCCGAAGATCTCCACCGCGATCGCGGCGAGCTGGTCGACGGGGGTGGCGCGGTGGGTGGAGTTCTCGGTGATGACCACCTCGGCCAGGATCGGCTCGAAGGCTTCCAGGAAGCCGGAGGCGTCCTTGTCGCCGCTGGTGGCGATGACGCCGACCAGCTTGGAGAAGCCGAAGGACTCGCGGATCGCCTCGACGCTGGCCTGCGCGCCGTGCGGGTTGTGCGCGGCGTCCAGGATGACGGTGGGGCTGCGCCGGATGACCTCCAGGCGGCCGGGCGAGGAGACGCCGGAGAAGCCCTGGCGGACCTTGTCGATGTCGAGCCGGTCGCCGCCGGACTTGCCGCCGACGCCGAAGAAGGCCTCGACCGCGCAGAGCGCGAGCGCCGCGTTGTGGGCCTGGTAGGCGCCGTGCAGCGGAATGAAGATGTCCTCGTACTCGGCGCCGCCGATCCCACGGATCGTCACCATCTGCCCACCGACGGCCACCTCACGGCGGATCACGCCGAACTCCATGCCCTCGCGGGCCACGGTGGCGTCCACCTCGACGGCGCGGCGCAGGATCGCCTCGGCGGCGTCCAGCGGCTGCTGGGAGACCACGGCCAGGCCGCCGGTCTTGATGATGCCGGCCTTCTGGGTGCCGATCTCGCCGGTGGTGTTGCCGAGGCGGTCGGTGTGGTCCAGGCCGATGGGGGTGATGACGGAGACGGCGGCGTCGATGACGTTGGTGGCGTCCCAGGTGCCGCCCATGCCGACCTCGACCACCGCGACGTCGATCGGGGCGTCCGCGAAGGCCGCGTAGGCCATGCCGGTGAGCACCTCGAAGAAGGACATCGCGATGGGCTGCTGCTGGTCGACCATCTCGACGTAGGGCTCGATGTCCCGGTAGGTCTCGATGAACTTGTCGACGCTGATCGGCGCGCCGTCCAGGCTGATCCGCTCGGTCACCGACTCGACGTGCGGGCTGGTGTAGCGGCCGGTGCGCAGCTCGAAGGTGTTGAGCAGCTGCTCGATCATCCGGGCGGTGGAGGTCTTGCCGTTGGTCCCGGTGATGTGGATCGCCGGATAGGCCCGCTGGGGCTGCCCGAGGATGTCCATCAGCGCCCGCATCCGGTCGAGCGAGGGCTCGATCTTGTTCTCCGGCCAGCGCTTGGAGAGGGCGGTCTCGATCTCGCGCAGCTCGCCGTGGTGGTCGGCGGCGTCCGGGTTGCCGGGGCGGATCGTGTACGGGTTCTGCGGGGCCTTGTCGCTCACGCGGACAGTGTACGGAGCCCACACGGAGCTCGGAGCGGGTGAGGCCGGTCACCTTGCAAACATTTAGCAAAGTTGATGGTTACAGTGGAAAACTATGGCGGCCAATGATGATCACCATGGATTCGTAGTCGATCATCCGTTTGGAGCCCACCTTTGGACGTCCTGCGCTCCTTCTTCCTCGCCCACGAGGCCCAGGTGCTGTGGACCGCCCACCTCCTCTCCCTGGTGCTGCTGGCCTACATGGTCCTGGTCTTCGGCCGGTTCCTGCTCTACTGGGCCGGCTCCGCGCACGCCTTCCGGCGCAACCGCCCGGCCGAGCCGGGCGACCCGGGGGCGTTCGCGTGGCACCTGGTGATCCCCTGCCGGGACGAGGAGGCCGTGGTCCGGCAGACCCTGGACGGGCTGCGCCGCAGCGCGCCCGAGGCGCACCTGTGGGTGGTCGACGACGACAGCGAGGACCGCACCCGGGAGCTGGTGCTGGAGGCCGCCGGGCAGGACCCGCGGATCCACCTGGTGCAGCGCCGCCGGCCGGACGCCCGGATCGGCAAGGGCGCCGCGCTGAACGCGGCCTACCGGCAGATCACCGCCTGGCTGCCGGAGGGCACCGACCACGAGCGGGTGGTGCTCGGCGTGGTGGACGCGGACGGCGAACTGGAGCCCGGGGCGCTGGCGATGGTCGCCACCGACAAGGCGATGGGCCGTCAGGACACCGGCGCGGTGCAGATCGGCGTCCGGATGCGCAACGCCGACGACGAGCGCCCGCTGCCCGGCCGCGGCCGGATCGCCAACGGCTTCGCCCGCTACCTGGTGCGGATGCAGGACGTCGAGTTCCAGGCCAGCAACGCCGGGATGCAGCTGCTGCGCCGCCGCACCGGAAGCGTCGGCCTCGGCGGGAACGGCCAGTTCGTCCGGCTCTCCGCGCTGGACGCGCTGGCCGGGGACGAGCAGGCTCCGTGGCCCGAGCGGGCACTGCTGGAGGACTACGAGTCCGGCCTCGAACTGCGGCTGGCCGGCTACCGGCTGACGCACGTCCACGAGACCCGGGTCTCCCAGGAGGGCCTGGTCTCCGGCCGGCGCTTCCTCACCCAGCGGACCCGCTGGGCGCAGGGCAACATGCAGTGCCTGCGCTACACCTGGCGGGTCCTCAGGTCGCGGCACTACGGGCCCGCCGGCAAGGCCGAGGTGCTCTACACCTTCCTGCAGCCGGTGGTCGCCGTGCTGCTGGTGCTGCTCTTCCCGGTCTCGCTGGGCATCTCGCTGGCCACCCGGGTCTTCTACCCGGCGGACGCGCTGGCCTTCGAGGAGCGGTTCGGCCCGTGGATGGCGCTGGCCTTCCTGGTCGCCGCCCTGCCGCTGGTGCTCTGGGGCCTGTCCTACCGCCGCACCGCGTACCCCGACCGCAGCCGGCTGACCGGGCTGCTCTGGGGCATCGGCCTCTGGCTGTACACGTACCACATCTTCCTGGTGGCCACCCGGGCCGCCGTCCGGCTGCTGCTCGGCCGCAACGGCTGGGCCAAGACCCGGCGCAACGCCGAACGCACCGCCGCCGGCGCCCCCACCGCACTCGAAGCCTGACCGGCTCCATCCCGAACGGACCCCCCGTGACCACCTGCTCCCCCTCCCCCGCCCGGATCGCCGTCGTCCTCGGCACCCGCCCCGAGCTGGTCAAGCTCGCCCCGCTGATCCACGAGCTCGGACCGACGGCCCGCCTGGTGCACACCGGGCAGCACTGGGACGAGGCCATGTCCGGCCAGTTCCTGCGCGAACTCGACCTGCCCGAACCCGAATTGCTCTCCGGCGTGGGCGGCCGCCCGCGGGCCGGCCAGGTGGCCGCCGCGCTGGCCCAGCTGGAGACCGCGTTCACCGCCGAGCGCCCGGGCGCCGTGGTGGTGCAGGGCGACACCAACGCCACCCTGGCCGGGGCGCTGGCCGCCAACGCGCTGGGCATCCCGCTGGTGCACGTGGAGGCCGGGCTGCGCAGCCGCGACCGCGCGATGCCGGAGGAGCACAACCGGGTGATGGTCGACCACATCGCCGACCTGCTCTGCGCGGCCACCGAGGAGAACGCCGCCAACCTGCGCGCCGAGTCGGTCACCGGCGAGGCGATCGAGCTGACCGGCAACACCGTGGTCGAGGTGGTGGAGCGTCAGCTCCCGGACGCCGCGGCGCGGGCCGCACTGCTGGCCCGGTACGGCCTGACCGAGGACGCCTACGTGCTGGCCACCGTGCACCGGCCGGAGAACACCGACACCGCCGAGGCGCTCGGCGCCGTCCTCACCGAGCTGGACCGGATCGCCGCCGCCGGCACCGCCGTGCTCCTCCCGATGCACCCGCGCACCCGGTCCGCCGTGGAGCGCTTCGGCCTGGCGGCACTGCTGGCCCGGCTGACCGTCACCGAGCCGGTCGGGTACGGGGACTTCCTCGGCCTGGCCCGGCACGCCGCGCTGCTGGTCTCCGACTCGGGCGGGGTCCAGGAGGAGTGCACCGTGCTCAAGCGGCCGCTGCTGGTGGTCCGCCGCTCCACCGAGCGCCCCGAGGCGGTGGACGCGGGCTTCGCCGCCCTGGTGCCGCCCGGCCCGGAGCTCGGCACCCTGGCCGCCGCCTGGCTGGCCGACACCCCCGAGCGGCTGGCCCGGCTGGCCTCGACCCCGAGCCCGTACGGCGACGGCCTGGCCAGCGAGCGGATCGCCCGGCTCACCCTGGCGCTGGCCGGGCCCTTGACAGCCTGAGTGGTCTACTCCACCGTGTGTCCCACGTCACTGGTCCAGACCGGTGACCACTCCCTGCACTGCTCCGCACCATCCTCACTCCCCCACACGGAGATGGCATGCGCGCAAGAAGCACGGTGAACATCCTCCTGACCGCCCTGGTCGCCACGGCGCTCGCGGTGATCGGCCTGCTGCTGAGCTCCCCGGGCGCCCGGGCGGCGGACGTGGACCTGATCGTCAACGGCGGGCTGGAGAGCGGCGACCACCTCGCCCCGTGGAGCTGCTCCGCGGGGCAGGGTGCGACCGGCCAGACGCACAGCGGCAGTTACGCCCTGAAGGCCACCCCCTCGGCGGGCGACAACGCCCAGTGCACCCAACGGGTGACGGTCAAGCCCTCCTCCACCTACGTGCTGACCGCGTGGGTGAACGGGCCGTACGTCTACCTCGGCGCCACCGGCACCGGCTCCACCGACCCCAGCACCTGGACCAACTCGACCAGTTGGACCAAGCTCAGCACCACCTTCACCACCGGTGCCTCGACCACCTCGGTCACCGTCTACCTGCACGGCTGGTACGGCCAGGGCGCCTACCTCGCCGACGACATCTCACTGGTCGGTCCGGGCACCCCCTCGCCCAGCCCGTCCACCTCGGTCAGCCAGAGCCCCAGCCCCAGCCCGAGCACCTCGGCGAGCCCCAGCACCTCGGCCAGCCCCAGCCCCAGCCCCTCGCCCAGCGGTTCGCAGCCGCCCAACAAGCACCTGCTGACCGGCTACTGGCAGAACTTCGACAACGGCGCCACCGTCCAGCGGATCAGCGACGTGCCGGCCGCGTACGACATCATCGCGGTCTCCTTCGCCGACGCCACCGGCACGCCGGGCGGCATCTCCTTCACCCTCGACCCGGCACTGTCGAGCAAGCTCGGCGGGTACACCGCCGCGCAGTTCAAGGCCGACGTCGCCGCCAAGCGGGCGGCCGGCAAGAAGGTGATCGTCTCGGTCGGCGGCCAGAACGGCACGGTGGCGGTGAACAGTTCGTCCTCCGCGACCACCTTCGCCAACACCGCCGCCGCGGTGATCCAGGAGTACGGCTTCGACGGGATCGACATCGACCTCGAGAACGGGGTGAGCGCCACCTACATGGGCCAGGCACTGCACTCGCTGGCCGGCAAGGTCGGCAGCGGCTTCGTGCTGACCATGGCCCCGCAGACCATCGACATGCAGTCCACCGGCGCGGAGTACTTCAAGCTGGCGCTGAACGTGAAGGACATCCTCACCATCGTCAACATGCAGTACTACAACTCCGGCGCGATGCTCGGCTGCGACGGCCAGGTGTACTCGCAGGGCACCGTCAACTTCCTCACCGCGCTGGCCTGCATCCAGCTCAAGGGCGGCCTGGCACCGCGTCAGGTGGGCCTCGGCGTGCCGGCCTCGACCAGCGCGGCGGGCGGCGGCTACGTCAGCCCGAGCGTGGTCAACGCGGCGCTGGACTGCCTGGCCGCCGGCACCAACTGCGGCACCTTCAAGCCCGACACCAAGTGGCCCGGCATCGGCGGCGCGATGACCTGGTCGACCAACTGGGACGCCAAGGCGGGCGGCGGCATCGCCACCACCGTCGGCGGCCACCTGCACGCGATGCCGTAACCGGGGCGGCGTCAGCCCTGGCGCGGGATGCCCGTCCGGGCCCCGTGCCGGTGCCGCAGCTCGGTGACGATCTCGGTGAGCTCCCCCTCCGGCAGGAAGGGGAGCATCATCGCGACCGCCTGGAGCAGCCCGCCGAGCAGGAAGGTGGTGTCGGGGGTGGCGGCCACCAGGGCCCGGACGGTGACCACGTCCCCGGCATCCACCGCCTCCAACAGCTCGGCCACACCGACGAGTTCCTCCTCGGTGTCGACCTCGGAGGTGTCCTCGGGGGCCCGACGGGCGAGCGCGCGGAGCACCCGGTCGGCCACCTGCGGGGCGTACGCCTTGCGGACCGCCTCGGCGGCGATCCACGCCAGCAGGGTGGTCACCTCGCCCTCGGCGTTCTCCGCGAGCAGCAGCTCCAGCTCGTGGTCGAAGGCGAGTTGGTTGCCGTGCCGGAACGCGAGCAGGAGGGTGGCCGCCCTGGCTTTCGCCTCGGTCACCTGCTCCGTCGGCAATTCGTCGGCCAACTCCCTGGTCACCACCACGCCGTGCCCTCCCGTCAGTCGACTACCTCGCCTCGGAACACCCACTTACCGTACACAGTCGAACTGCAAACACCGCTTAACCCGCGCGCAAAACAAGCAGACCCGATCGGCCTACGCCATTTAAGGAATTCACTCAGGCACTCACCGCGAAGGTGCGGCGCAGCTCCTCGACCTCCTCGACGCACTTGCCGGAACCGACCACGACGCAGTCCAGCGGATTCTCCGCGACCCGCACCGGCAGGCCGGTCTCCCGGGCGATCCGCCGGTCCAGCCCGCGCAGCAGCGCGCCGCCGCCGGTCAGCACGATGCCCTGGCCCATCACGTCCCCGGCCAGCTCCGGCGGGCAGCGGTCCAGGGTGCGCTTCACCTCGGCGACGATCTCGGCCACCGGCTCCTCCACCGCCCCGCGGACCTGAGCCGCCGTCACCAGGGCGGTCCGGGGCAGCCCGAGCACCGTGTCCCGGCCGCGCACCTCCAGCTCGGACGGGCCCTCGAAGACCTCGTCCTCCTCGGCCGAGCCGATCGCCAGCTTGACCTCCTCGGCGGTGCGCTCGCCGATCAGCAGGCCGTGGTCCTTCTTCACCTGCTTGACGATCACCTCGTCCATCCGGTCCCCGGCCACCCGGATCGAGCCGGCCGCCACCATGCCGCCCATCGAGACCACGGCCACCTCGGTGGTGCCGCCGCCGATGTCCACCACCATCGAGCCGGTGGGCTCCTGCACCGGCAGTCCGGCCCCGATCGCGGCCGCCATCGGCTCCTGGATCAGGTGCACCGAGCGGGCCCCGGCACTGCCGACCGCCTCGATCACGGCGCGCCGCTCCACCCCGGTGATGCCGCTGGGGACGCAGACCACCACCCGGGGCCTGGCCCGGAACCAGCGGCCGCCGGACCCGGTGGCCTTGGCCATCAGGTGGCGCAGCAGGTGCCGGGTGCCCTCGAAGTCGGCTATCACGCCGTCCTGGAGGGGCCGGGAGGCGACCACGTCCTCCGGGGTGCGGCCGAGGGTCCGCTTGGCCTCGGCCCCGACGCTGAGCACCTCCCCGGTCTTCCGGTCCACCGCGATCACCGAGGGCTCGTTCAGCACGATTCCCTTGCCGCGGAGGTAGACCAGGGTGTTGGCCGTTCCGAGGTCGATCCCGATGTCCTGCCCACGCCCCTGCCGGGTACCCGTCATTGGCCGCCGCCTTCCCGCATTCCGAACTCTTCGTGCACGTCCGCCGCCGACCAGCGTACGTGAGGGAATTCGGCCGAACGGGTTGCCCGGGGGGACGCAATCCGACGGGCAATCAGTTCCCCTGCGGGAAAAGACGGAGCCCGGAAACGCCCGAGGGCCGCACCTCCGCCGGAAGCGGGGGTGCGGCCCTCGGGTGGTGCGGCGTCAGCTCGCGGGCAGCGAGGCCAGCTGAGCGGTGATCCGGACGATGTCGGCCTCGGCGGCCTCCTGACGACCCTTGATCTTGGCCACCACGTCGTCCGGCGCCTTGGCGAGGAAGCCCTCGTTGCCGAGCTTGGCGGCGCACTGCGCCTTCTCCTTCTCGGCGGCGGCCAGGTCCTTGGCGAGGCGCTTGCGCTCGGCCGCCACGTCGATGGTGCCGGAGAGGTCGAGCGCCACCGTGGCCCCGGCCACCGGCAGCGAGGCGGTGGCCGAGAAGCCCTCCTCGGGCGCGGTCAGCCGCAGCAGCGAGCGGATCGCGTCCTCGTGGGCGGTCAGCGCGGTGCCGTCCAGGTCGACCGTGGCGGGGACCTTCTGACCCGGCTTCAGGCCCTGGTCGGAGCGGAACCGGCGGACCTCGGTGACCACCTGCTGGAGCAGCGCCACCTCGGCCTCGGCGGCCGCGTCGCGGCGGGACGGGTCGGCCTTCGGCCACTCGGCCACCACCAGCGACTCGGCGCCGGTGAGGGTGGTCCAGAGCGCGTCGGTGACGAACGGCACGATCGGGTGCAGCAGGCGCAGCGTCACGTCCAGCACCTCGCCGAGCACCCGGCGGGCCGCGTCGGCCTGCGGGCCGCCCTTGGCCAGGGTGGTCTTGGAGAGCTCGACGTACCAGTCGAAGACCTCGTCCCAGGCGAAGTGGAACAGCGCGTCCGAGAGCTTGGCGAACTGGTAGTCCTCGTACAGCGCGTCGACCTCGGCGGTGACGGCCTGGAGCCGGGAGAGGATCCAGCGGTCGACCGCGGTCATCTCCTCCGGGGCGGGCAGCGGCCCGTCCACGGTAGCGCCGTTCATCAGCGCGAAGCGGGTGGCGTTCCAGATCTTGTTGCAGAAGTTCCGCGAGCCCTTGACCCAGTCCTCGCCGATCGGCACGTCGGCGCCCGGGTTGGCGCCGCCGGCCAGGGTGAAGCGGACCGCGTCGGCGCCGTAGGCGTCCATCCAGTCCAGCGGGTCGACGGCGTTCGGGTTCGACTTCGACATCTTCTTGCCGAACTCGTCACGGACCAGACCGGTCAGCGCGATGGTGTGGAACGGCGCCTGACCGTCCATCGCGTACAGGCCGAACATCATCATCCGGGCGACCCAGAAGAAGATGATGTCGTGGCCGGTCAGCAGGACGTCGGTCGGGTAGAACTTCTCCAGGTCCGGGGTCTGCTCCGGCCAGCCCAGCGTGGAGAACGGCCACAGGCCGGAGGAGAACCAGGTGTCCAGGACGTCCGGGTCCTGGTGCCAGCCCTCGCCGGCGGGCGGCTGCTCGTCGGGGCCGACGCAGATGACCTCGCCGTCCGGGCCGTACCAGACCGGGATGCGGTGACCCCACCAGAGCTGGCGCGAGATGCACCAGTCGTACATGTTGTCGACCCAGTCGAAGTAGCGGCGCTCCATCTCCTTCGGGTGGATCTGGACCCGGCCGTCGCGGACGGCGTCGCCGGCGGCCTGCGCCAGCGGGTCGACCTTGACCCACCACTGCAGCGACAGGCGCGGCTCGACGATGGTGTGGCAGCGGGAGCAGTGGCCGACCGCGTGCATGTACGGGCGCTTCTCGGCGACGATCCGGCCCTGCTCGCGCAGCGCGCCGACCACGGCCGAGCGGGCCTCCAGCCGGTCCAGGCCGAGGAAGGGGCCGTGCACGGTGATGACGCCGTGGTCGTCCATCACGGTGAGGTTCGGCAGGCCGTGGCGCTGGCCGATGGCGAAGTCGTTGGGGTCGTGCGCCGGGGTCACCTTGACGGCGCCGGTGCCGAACTCCGGGTCGACGTGCTCGTCCGCGACGACCGGGATCTCACGGTCCGTCAGCGGCAGCTTGACGGTGCGGCCGATCAGGTGGGCGTAGCGCTCGTCGGACGGGTGGACGGCCACCGCGGTGTCGCCCAGCAGGGTCTCGGCGCGGGTGGTGGCGACCACGATCGAGTCGTCCCCGTCGCCGTAGCGGATCGAGACCAGCTCGCCGGCCTCGTCCTCGTGCTCCACCTCGATGTCGGAGAGCGCGGTGAGGCAGCGCGGGCACCAGTTGATGATGCGCTCGGCGCGGTAGATCAGACCGTCGTCGAAGAGCTTCTTGAAGATGGTCTGGACGGCCTTGGAGAGGCCCTCGTCCATGGTGAAGCGCTCGCGGGACCAGTCCACGCCGTCGCCGAGGCGGCGCATCTGGCCGAGGATCTTGCCGCCGTAGTTCTCCTTCCACTCCCAGACCTTCTCGACGAAGGCCTCGCGGCCCAGGTCGTGGCGGGAGAGGCCGGACTCGGCGAGCTGCTGCTCGACCTTGTTCTGGGTGGCGATGCCGGCGTGGTCCATGCCCGGCAGCCAGAGCGACTCGTAGCCCTGCATCCGCTTGCGGCGGGTCAGGGCGTCCATCAGGGTGTGCTGGAAGGCGTGGCCCAGGTGCAGCGCACCGGTGACGTTCGGCGGCGGGATGACGATGGTGTAGGCGGGCTTGTCGCTCTTCGCGTCGGCGGTGAAGTAACCGCGCTCCACCCAGCGCTCGTACAGCTCGCCCTCTACCTCCGCCGGGGCGTAGGTCGTCGGGAGGGTGGCTGCGTTGTCCCCGTCGAAGGTGCCGGGGCGCTGGTTCGTGGTGTCGGTCACGACGCACAGTTTACGTAAACCGGGAGACCGCTCACGACCGCCTTTCCGCCCGGCACCCGGACGGGGGGCGGCGAACACCCATGCGGTACCGTGCCCTACTCACCGTTGGAACGCCGCCGGGGGCGGCGATAGGGGGAGTACTGATGTACGGACCACCGCAGGACCAGCCGCAGCAACCGTACGGCCAGCCTCCGCAGTTCGGCGCACCGCAGCCCCCCTACGGTCAGCCGCAGGCACAGCCGCAGCCCCCGTACGGCCAGCCCGCCCCGCCTCCGCCGCCCGGCTACGGCTACCCGCAGGCGCCCCAACAGCAGCCTCCCGCACCGCAGTTCGGCGCACCGCAGCCCCCGTACGGCCAGCCCCAGCCGCAGCCCCAGGGGTACGGCTACCCGCAGGCGCAGCCGCAGCCCCAGCCCTACGGCCAGCCCGGCTACGGGCAGCCGCAGTTCGGCCAGCCGGTGCCGGCCCCGCCGAAGAACAACGCCCCCGCCATCGTGATCGGCGTCCTGGTCGGCGCCCTGGTGCTCGGCGGTGGCGGCTACGCGGCCTGGAAGGCCACCCAGGACGACACCACGACCTCCTCCTCCACCGGCGGCTCCTCGGGCGGCAGCTCCGGCAGCTCCGGCAGCTCCGGCAGCTCCGGCAAGAGCTCGGCCGGCAAGTACAAGCTGGCCGCCCCGCCGACCCTGCCCGGCGGCTACGTGCTGAAGTCCAGCAAGGACGCCCCGGCCGGCTCGGCGGTGGCCGGCGCCAGCTACGAGGGCGGCCTGCTGGCCAGCTACAACAAGGGCAAGGACCTGATGGACACCATCACCATCGGCGGCTCCTGGGGCAAGGTCGACAACCCCAAGGAGATCATCAAGCAGGTCAACACCCAGATGACCACCACCGGCAAGCTCAGCTGGAAGACCCCGCTGGCGGAGGTCCCGGCCGAGGACACCAAGGACAAGGGCGGCTACCTGTCCTGCGGCGTGGCCACCGCCAGCACCGTGGACATCCCGATCTGCGTCTGGGCGAACCACTCCGGCTTCGGCTCGGTGACCTTCAGCAAGCTCAGCCTGACCGGCTCCACCAGCGCGATCAGCCCGTCCGAGGCCGCCTCGCAGAGCCGCGGCATCCGGGACGCCATGATGGCCCCCAAGTAGGCACCCCGCGCACGGCGGAGACAAGCGGCGGCCCCCGTCCTCACCGAGGAGGACGGGGGCCGCCGTGTCGTGACCGGGCGTCAGGCGCTCTTGTCGCGCCGCTCGCGCTTGATCATGTCGCGCGGGACCAGCGTCGGGATGGCGTGCTTGGAGACCACGTCACCGGTGACCACCACGCGGGCGACGTCCTGACGGGACGGCACCTCGTACATCACCGACATCAGCACCTCCTCCATGATGGCCCGCAGGCCACGGGCGCCGGTGCCGCGCAGGATCGCCTGGTCCGCGATGGCCTCCAGCGCGTCGCGGCTGAACTCCAGCTCCACGCCGTCGAGTTCGAAGAGCTTGCGGTACTGCTTCACCAGCGCGTTCTTCGGCTCGGTGAGGATCTGCAGCAGCGCCTCGCGGTCGAGGTTGTGCACGCTGGTGATCACCGGGAGGCGGCCGATGAACTCGGGGATCATGCCGAACTTGACCAAGTCCTCCGGCATCACCTGGCGGAAGTGGTCACTGGCGTCCGACTCGCGCTTGGATCGGATCGTGGCCCCGAAGCCGATGCCCTTGGCACCGGCCCGGCCCTCGATGATCCGCTCCAGGCCGGCGAACGCACCGCCGACGATGAACAGGACGTTGGTGGTGTCGATCTGGATGAACTCCTGGTGCGGGTGCTTGCGCCCGCCCTGCGGCGGCACGCTCGCGGTGGTGCCCTCCAGGATCTTCAGCAGCGCCTGCTGCACGCCCTCGCCGGAGACGTCCCGGGTGATCGACGGGTTCTCGCTCTTGCGGGCCACCTTGTCGATCTCGTCGATGTAGATGATCCCGGTCTCGGCCTTCTTGACGTCGTAGTCGGCCGCCTGGATGAGCTTCAGCAGGATGTTCTCGACGTCCTCGCCGACGTAGCCCGCCTCGGTCAGGGCGGTGGCGTCGGCGATCGCGAACGGCACGTTCAGCATCCGGGCCAGCGTCTGCGCCAGCAGGGTCTTGCCGGAGCCCGTCGGGCCCAGCAGCAGGATGTTGGACTTGGCCAGCTCGATCGCGTCCTCGCGGCCGTTCCCACCGCTGCGCCCGGCCTCGCCGGCCTGGACGCGCTTGTAGTGGTTGTAGACCGCGACCGAGAGCGACTTCTTGGCGATGTCCTGGCCGACCACGTACTGGTCGAGGAACTCGTAGATCTCGCGGGGCTTCGGGAGCTCCTCGAACCGCACCTCGGAGGTCTCGGCGAGCTCCTCCTCGATGATCTCGTTGCACAGGTCGATGCACTCGTCGCAGATGTACACGCCTGGCCCGGCGATGAGCTTCTTCACCTGCTTCTGGGACTTGCCGCAGAACGAGCACTTGAGCAGGTCGCCACCGTCTCCGATGCGTGCCACGAGGTGCTTCCCCTTCGCCAGGGGCCCCGCGGGGGTCCGGGGCCTGGTGCTGTGAGGCGATCCTGACCGCGCAGCGGCGGCCGGTCTCGCTAATCCGACGGTACTCTGCCGAGCCGGTAATTCCGCCGTCTTCGACAGGTCTGCCGTACGCCCTGGGCGAATTGATACCGAACAGATGCCGTCGAAGGAAGGGGCGGGACACGGCGGACCGCCGTGCCCCGCCCCAGGAGCCACAGGGGGCTCAGGAGGTCAGCGAGGACTTCCGGGTGGAGATGATCTGGTCGATCAGGCCGTACTCGAGGGCCTCCTCGGCCGTAAGGATCTTGTCCCGCTCGATGTCGTCGCGGACCTGCTCGACCGGCTTGTTGGAGTGCTTGGAGAGCATCTCCTCCAGCTGCTCGCGCATCCGGAAGATCTCCTTGGCCTGGATCTCCAGGTCGGAGACCTGGCCGCGGCCGGTCTCGGTGTACGGCTGGTGGATCAGGATGCGGGCGTTCGGCAGTGCCATCCGCTTGCCGGGGGTGCCCGCGGCCAGCAGCACGGCCGCCGCGGAGGCCGCCTGGCCCATGCAGACGGTGGTGATGTCCGGCTTCACGTACTGCATGGTGTCGTAGATCGCGGTGAGCGCCGTGAAGGAGCCGCCGGGCGAGTTGATGTACATCTGGATCTCGCGGTCCGGGTCCATCGACTCCAGGCAGAGCAGCTGCGCCATGATGTCGTTGGCCGAGACGTCGTCCACCTGGGAGCCGAGGAAGATGATGCGCTCCTCGAACAGCTTGGCGTACGGGTCGTACTCGCGGATGCCCTGCGAGGTGCGCTCGACGAAGCGCGGAACGATGTAACGGCCCTCGGCCCGGGGGGCGGTGAGCTCGGTGCGCGCGTTGTACATGGGGGGTGTGTCCTCCGAAGCGTGACGGTCGGTTGGGTCTGGCTGCCGGTGCCGGATCAGGCGCCGGTGCCGCCGCCGCCGGGAACGTCCGCGGCGCTGTGCATGATCGAGTCGATCAGGCCGTACTCCTTGGCCTCCTCCGGGGTGAACCAGCGGTCCCGGTCGGAGTCCGCGGTGACCCGCTCGAAGGACTGGCCGCTGTGCGCGGCGATCAGCTCGGACATCCGCTTCTTGGTGCGGAGCAGCTGCTCGGCCTGGATCTTGATGTCGGTGGCGGAGCCGCCGAGGCCGGCCGAGGGCTGGTGCATCAGGATGTTGGCGTTCGGCAGCGAGAAGCGCTTGCCCTTGGCACCGGCCGTCAGCAGGAACTGGCCCATCGAGGCCGCCATGCCCATCGCGATGGTGACCACGTCGTTCTTGATGTACTGCATGGTGTCGTAGATCGCCATGCCCGCCGTGATCGAGCCGCCCGGCGAGTTGATGTACAGGTAGATGTCCTTCTCCGGGTCCGCGGCCAGGAGGAGGAGCTGGGCGGTGATCTTGTTGGCGATGTCGTCGTCGACCTGCTGGCCGAGGAAGATGATGCGCTCGTTGAGCAGCCGGTTGTAGACCTGGTCCCCCAGGCCGCCGAGCACGTCACCAGCGGCGGCGTGCGGCGCCATCAGGCCAGGCATCTGCATCTGCGGGAACGTCACTTAGCCACCTGCTCAGTCGAATTGTCGCTGTCTATGGACCCTAACGCGCAGGCCCCTCCTCCGAATCCCCCGCGCGGAACTGTTCGCTGTGAGCGCAGGGTCCGGAAGCGGTTACGGGAACGGCCCGGACCCCCCTGACGGGGTGTCCGGGCCGTTCTCTGACCGTGGGTCAGACCGTGGTGCGGGAAGCGCCGGAGGCTCAGGCCTCGGTGGTCTCCGCCGACTCCTCGGTCTCCTCGTCGTCCTCGAAGGAGACGACCTCACCGTTGGTGTCGGTGACCTTGGCCTGCTCGACGACCAGGGCCAGCGCCTTGCCCCGGGCGACCTCGCCGACCAGCAGCGGGACCTGGTTGGCCTGGACGACCTGCTGGGCGAACTGGTCCGGGGTCATGCCGGAGCCGGCCGCGCGGCGGACCAGGTGCTCGGTGAGCTCGTCCTGGTTGACGCCCAGCTTCTCCTTGTCGACGATCTCGTCGAGCACGAACTGGGTCTTGATGCCCTTCTTGGCCTGCTCCTCGGTCTCCTTGGAGTAGTCCTCGAGGGACTTGTCCTGGGTGGCGAGGTAGGTCTCGAGGGTGAGGCCCATCGGCTCGAGCTGGTGGTGCTCGAGGTTGTGCTTGCGGGTCTCGACCTCGTCCTTGAGGAGCTTCTCCGGGTACTCCATCTCGACCAGCTTCAGCAGCTCGTCGAGGACCCGCTCCTGGGCCTGGGTGGCCTGGTCGAACTCACGCATGCGCTCCAGGCGCTTGCGGGAGTCGGCCTTCAGGTCCTCCAGGGTGTCGAACTCGCTCGCCAGCTGCGCGAACTCGTCGTCCAGCTCCGGGAGTTCCTTCTCCTGGACGGTGGTGACGGTGACGGTCACCTCGGAGCTCTTGCCGGCCTGGGTGCCGCCCTTGAGCTCGGTGGTGAAGGTCTTGGTCTCGCCGGCCGAGAGGCCGACGACGGCCTCGTCGATGCCGTCCAGCAGGCGGCCCGAGCCGATCTCGTAGCTGACGCCGGTGGCGGTGCCGTCCTCCGGCACCTCACCGTCGACCTTGGCCTCCAGGTCGACGATCACGACGTCGCCCTCGGCGGCGGCGCGCTCGACGTCCTTGACCGAGGAGAAGCGCTCGCGCAGCTGCTCCAGGGACTTCTCCACGTCGGCGTCCTCGACCACGATCGGGTCGACGGTCACCTCGATGCCGGCGAAGTCGGGCAGGGTGATCTCCGGGCGGACGTCGACCTCGGCCACGAAGGTGAGGTCACCACCGTCGGCCAGGTTCTCGACGCCCTGGATGTCGGTGATCTCGGGCTGGCCGAGGACCTCGATCTTGCCCTCGTCGACGGCCTGCGTGTAGAAGCGCGGCAGCGCGTCGTTGACGGCCTCCTCCAGCACGGCGGCGCGACCGAAGCGCTGGTCGATCACCTTGGCCGGAATCTTGCCCTTGCGGAAGCCCGGGACAGAGACCTGCGAGTTGATCTTCTTGTAGGCCGCGTCGAGGCTCGGCTTGAGCTCCTCGAAAGGCACCTCGACGGTGAGTCGAACCCGGGTCGGGTTCAGAGTCTCGACGGCGCTCTTCACGGTTGGGTCTCCTATGGGCTTGCGGTCAGGTTGTCTCCGCCGTTGCCGGCCGGCGGGCCGGGCGCGGTGCGGGCGAGACGGGCGATGGGCGGTTGGAGCTGCATCTCCCGTACAAGGGGGTGGACGGTGAGCTTGACTCCTCGCCCTCGGGCGGTTGACCTGCACGGATCTGCGCAGGGACTACCGCCAGCCGCCCATCCTACCGGTAGCACGAAAGGCGGACGCCAGGGTGCTGCCACACGGATGACGGGACCCCGCGCGAGGACCCCCGGACGGCCCCCGGGACGCCAACAGGGCCCCGCCTTCGGACGAGACCCTGCCGCACTGTCGGGGTGGCCGGATTCGAACCGACGGCCTTCCGCTCCCAAAGCGGACGCGCTACCAAACTGCGCCACACCCCGTGGTGCCGAGAGGAAGCGTACACGCCACCCCACACCCCCACGGCCGTTCCCACGGGCGGCCGTTGACGGTCCCGGCGGGCGGCCCCGACGTGCCGGAGCGTCAAAGCGGTGTGCGAGCAGGCGACCCGACCAGGTACGCTGACCCTGTCCTCGGGACCGCAGCACGCGGCCACGGGGCGTCCTGTGCGGGTGTAGCTCAATGGTAGAGCCCCAGTCTTCCAAACTGGTCACGCGAGTTCGATTCTCGTCACCCGCTCCGCGAAAGGCTCCGGCCCCCGGTCACTGACCGGGGGCCGGAGCCTTTCTGACGTCGTCTCAGTCTTCTCAGACGTTGACGCCGTGGGCGCGCAGGTACGCGACCGGGTCGACGTCGGAGCCGTAGGAGGCGCCGGTGCGGACCTCGAAGTGCAGGTGCGGGCCGGTCACGTTGCCGGTGGCACCCGAGAGGCCGATCTGCTGGCCGGCCGAGACGGTCTGGCCGGCCGAGACGCCGATCGAGGAGAGGTGGGCGTACTCGGAGTACTTGCCGTCCGCGTGACGGATGACGACCTCGTTGCCGTAGGCGCCGCCGTTGCCGGCCTTGACCACGGTGCCCGAGGTGATGGCCTTCACACTGGTGCCGGTGGAGGCGCGGAAGTCCACACCGGTGTGGTAGCCGCTGGACCAGCTGGAGCCGGAGGCGTGGTACGCGGTGGAGGTGCCGCCGCTGACCGGGGCCACGTAACCGCCGGAGGCGACGGTGGTGGAGGTCTCAGCCTTGGGCGCGGCGGCCTTCGGGGCGGCGGCCTTGGGCGCGGCGGCCTTCGGAGCCGCGGCCTGCGGGGCGGCGGCCTTGGGGGTCGCGGCCTTCGGGGCCGGGGTGGAGGCCTTGGAGCGCGAGGCCTTGGTGGTGTCCGCGGACTCGGTGCTCTTGGACTGCTGCTGCGGGGCCGGGGTCTGGGCCGGCGCCGGGGCGGCGACCGCTGCCGTACCCGCGAGCGAGAGGTTCTGGCCCGGGTAGATCAGGTTCGGGTTGCCGCCGATGACGGACCGGTTGTCCTGGTAGAGCTTCTGCCAGCCGCCCTCGACCTGCTGGGCGGAGGCGATCTTCGAGAGGGTGTCGCCGCTGACGACCTGGTAGGCCTTGGCCTCGGCGGCCGGGGCGGCGGCCGGAGCCTGGGCGGGCGCGGCGGCCGGGGCGGACTCGGCCACCACGGCGGTGACGGCGGCGGCCTCGGGGGCGGCGGCCGGGGTGTGGCTCTGGTGCGCGCTGGCGGCGCTGACCGGGACGGCGAACGCGGCGCCGACCACACCGGTGGCGACCGCGATGCGGGTCAGACGGGACAGCTGGACGCGACGGTGCTTGCCCATGGGGCTTTCCTCTCCGACGCCTGTGAGGTGAGCTGTCGGGTTCGGGCTGGAGATGCCCGGCCGCTGGCGCGGCTTCACCCCTAGCCGGACCGGCGTACCGGTACGGCGACTTACCTGTGGGTCCCCCACTCCTGCCATGGCTGTGCTTGTTCGAGGCTCCGGATGGTGGCAGGACTCGGCGTTCCACCCGGTGGGCCCGTCCGGTCGATCCGCCGGACTGGATCCGCAGCTAAGCCCATCGCCCCGGCCGCTGGCAACCCCGGGTTGAACGATCAACGACGATCGGGCGGGACCAAAGTCACTCCGGGCCGGGGACTTCGGCCCTTGGCGGCCATGATCGCTGACCCTGGGCCGATCCTCCGTGCACGCAGGGTGTCGAATGCGACGGTCCGGGTACGGCCCTGCGCGCTCCGTCGGCAGGCGCCGTGACACCGGTCACGCCAGGCCGATACGCTCGCCGTTCGAGGTTCCCGTTCGAGAACAGAGCGCCGCCGTCCGGGCGGCACCGAGGAGATCCGCCCGTGCCCCACGAGGAGCGGCTGGCCGTCATCCGACGCGGAGTGGTCCGCGAGATGGCCCGCCTGGGCCTGGAGTTCACCGTGGACGGTGCGGTGGTCCGGGGGCCCGGCACCACCGCCGTGGCGGTCCGCGACCACGCCGAGCGGGGCACCACCGGCCACGTCGACCTCGGCTACGTCCTCCAGCTCGGCCGGGGCGACGGTCCGGTGGTCTGGGACTGCGCGGCGGGCTTCGGCGGCGACGACGCCGAGCAGCTCGACAACGCGGTGATGATCTGGGCCGGCACCACCGCCACCGCCGTGCTCCAACTCCTGGACGGCGGGCACGCGTTCAGCACTCCCGAGTTCCCCGGCTGGCGGGTGGTGCAGAGCCCGGCGGCCACCTTCGGCACCGGCTCGGAGCTGCTCGCCGACTGGCTCGCGGAGCAGCACTCCTCCCCCGCGCTGGCCGCCGCCGTGCTGCCGGAGCTGGTGCCCGGCCAGGTCAACGGCGTGAAGCTGTTCTTCGGCGGCAAGGCCGGCCACGACGTGGCCGAGGTGCGGGTGAACGGCCGGGTCAGCAGCGCGGCCTCGCGGGCCCTGCGCGCACAGGACTGGCCGCGCGGCGAACGGCTCTGCTGGGCGCGGCTGTTCCTGGTGTTCGCGCCCGAGCCCGAGGCACCGCCGGAGCGCGCGGCGGCGCCCGCACCACCGCGCGGAAGACTCGCGCGCTGGTGGCGGGGACGGCGCTGACCCACCGTCAGGCGGGCCCGCGACCGGACGCCTCCCGGCCGGGCTGGCCGGGGTGGCGGCTGCTCAGCTGGCGACCGAGGAGATGGTCTGCGCGAGCTGGCTGAGGAAGTCCTGGATCGGCTTGGCCGCCGTGGACTGGCTCAGCATGAAGCCGAAGAGCGCGGCGATGATGGCATGGCTGGTCTTCAACTGCTTGTTGCGGATGAAGATCACGCAGATGATGCCGAACAGGACCAGGGCTGAGACGGAGAAGGCCACCCGGACTCACTTCCTCTTTCTACGTAGCGAGTTTCGTGGCGGGCCCAATCCCCCGAGCAATCCCCCGGACCCCCCGAGAACCGACCGTCCCACCCGGACTCAGTGTGGTCGTTCGTGCGGACTGCGTAAAGGACTTGCCGTGAGCAGGCCCCGAAGATCCTGCGATGTGAGACGAATTTCCGCCGACCGAGACGATAGCCGAGCAGGCCTGACGGTCCGTCGGCAGGGCCGCCCCAACTGGCACTTGGCGGCTCCGGGCGGTCCTAGATCCACTTTCCGGACTATGCCCCAGGAATGGCCGAAGATCGGCGTCGGGACTTGACAGTCGGTCAGCCCCGCCAGAGCAGCAGGACCGCGCGGTCGTCGTTGACGTCCTTGGCCACCGACTCGATGAGCTTCACCGCCGAGCCGCGGCCGCCGAGTTGGGCGAACGGGGCGCCCCCGACCAGCCGGTCCGCCTCGCCCATCAGCCGGTCCATGCCCTCGGTGAGGTCACGGCCGGGCACCTCCACCATGCCGTCGGTGCAGAGCATCAGCACGTCGCCGCGGTCCAACCGGCCGCGCACGCCCTCGAACTTGGCGCCGTCGTACACCCCGAGCAGCCCGCCCTCGGGGGCCTCCATCACGTCCCAGCGGCCGGTGCCGGCGTGCCGCTGCATGCCGGGCAGGTGGCCGGCCGAGAGCAGCTCGTACTCGCCGGTGTCCAGGTCGAGCACCAGGTGGACGGCGGTGGCGAAGCCCTCGTCCCAGTCCTGGCGGAGCAGGTAGCCGTTGGCCGCGGGCAGGAACTCGTGCGCCGGGAGCGAGCCCAGCAGGCCGCCGAACGCACCGGAGAGCAGCAGGGCGCGCGAACCGGCGTCCATGCCCTTGCCGGAGACGTCCGCCAGCACCACCTCCAGCACCCGGCGGCCCGGCCCGGTGCGGGCCGCCACCACGAAGTCGCCCGAGAAGGACTGGCCGCCGGCCGGGCGCAGCGCCATGTCCGCCGACCAGCCCTCGGGCAGCGGGGGCACCCGGCTCTGCACCCGCAGCCGCTCGCGCAGGTCGAACAGCATCGAGCCGCCGCCCCGCCAGGGCACCCCGACCCGGCTGCGGAACTGGGCGAGCAGCAGACCGGCCACCCCGACCGCACCGACCACCAGCGCGGCACCGGGGGTCACGCCGAAGACGTAGGTGTCCGGGTGGTCGCTGGCCACCCGCTCCCCGGTGTGGATCAGCGACTCGGTGGAGAGCCCGAGCGCGGCGGCCGCGTAGAGCAGCACCAGGGTGCCCGGCCGCAGCAGCAGCGCCCCGGCCAGGATCGGCAGCACCAGTGCGGTGGGCGGGGCCCAGGCCGGGATCAGCACGTTGAGCAGCACCAGCAGCGGGACGGCGGCGAACAGCACCCCGAAGGCCAGCCAGTCGGCGGCGTCCCCGCGGAAGTGGTCCACGGCGGTCCGGCGCAGCACTCGGCGGGCCCGGTACAGCCTGCCGCGCAACCGGGCCGTCCACGGGCCGTCGGCCGCCGCTGCGGCCTGGCCCGTGCCAGTCGTCCGGGGCTCGGAGCCCGGCGTGCTGCCAGCCATGGGCCTTGACCTTATCCACCGGCACCCGGTGCCGTCGACGGGTGGGGCGGCGCCGGGCGCGTTCACGGGTGAGGGTTCAGCGGGTTTCGGCCGTGCGGACGGTGTGGGTCCGGTGTGGGCCCGGCGGGCACGCGACGGCGGCGCGGCGGCGGCGCGAAGGGGACCCCCGTCGAATGTCGGTCGCGCACGACGGATGCTCGGTGATAGCTCTTGGCATATGACCGCACACCGTACGACTTCTGACGACATGCCAGGTGACGCCCTGGACTTCCGCCCGCTCGCCGCCGAGGACTGGGACCGCTGGTACCGGAACCTGGAGGTGGCCTTCGGCGGGTCCGAGGACTTCCCCGAGGACCGGGAGCTGTGGCGGGAGCTGACCGAACTGGACCGCTCGGTCGGGGTCTGGGACGGCGACCACCCGGTGGGCGGCGCCAGCGCGTTCAGCTTCCGGATGGCCGTCCCCGGCGGTGCCGTGGTCCCGGCCGCCGGCGTCACCATGGTCGGCGTGCTGCCCACCCACCGGCGGCGGGGCGTCCTCAGCAGGCTGATGCGCGACCAGCTCGACGAGGTCCGGCGGCGCGGCGAGGCACTGGCGGTGCTGACCGCCTCGGAGTCGCTCATCTACGGACGCTTCGGCTACGGCCTCGGCACCTGGCGGATGGGGGTCACCGTGCCCCGACGGGTCGGGCTGCGGGCCCCGGTGGACCGTTCGGTACGGCTGCGGTTGGTGGCACCGGAGTCGGTGGTGGCGGCCTGCGAGGAGCTGTACGCGGAACTGGTCCCGCACCGGCCCGGCATGCTGGCCCGTCAGCCCGGCTGGGAGAAGCTGCCGTTGAAGGACCCCGCCGGCGGGCGGGAGGGCGCCTCGCCGCTGCAGTGCGTGGTGGCCGAGGACCGGGCGAGCGGGCAGCTGCTGGGCTACGCCCGGTACGCCGTCGCGATGGACTGGAACGTCTCGGACATCGCCGACGGCACCGTCCGGGTCCGCGACCTGGAGGCCCGGACGCCGGGCGTCCGCGCGGCGCTGGTCGAGTTCCTGCTGGGCCTGGACCTGACCGGGCGGGTGCGGTTCCGCAGCCGCCCGGTGGACGACGCGCTGCTGCACCTGGTGGACGATCCGCGGCGGCTGGAGCCGCAGTTGGTCGACTCGATGTACGTGCGGCTGGTGGAGCTCGGGGCGGCGCTGGAGCAGCGCGGGTACGCGGCGCCGGTGGACGTGGTGCTGGAGGTGTCCGACGCGTTCTGTCCGTGGAACGCCGGGCGGTGGCGGCTGCACTCGGACGGGCCCGGCAAGGGCGCGAGCTGCGTCCGCACCGAGGCGGCGGCCGACCTGGCGCTCGACGTCCGGGAGTTGGGGGCGGCCTACCTCGGCGGCGTCCGGCTCACGGCGCTGGCCGCGGCGGGCCTGGTCTCCGAACTGCGGGACGGCGCCCTGACCGAGGCGACGCGGGCCTTCGCCTCGGACGTCGCCCCCTGGCTGCCGCACGGCTTCTAGCGGGCACCGGAAGGCAGCGACCCAGGGGCGCGAGGAACTGCGCGAATCGGAAGGCGGCTCACCGGCAACTGAAGCTCCGTCAGCCAGTTGCCGGTGCTGCCGTTCCCCTGCGCGCAGTTCCCCGCGCCCCCGGTGTGACCACTCTCGTCAGCCAGGTGCGCCGATCAGCCCTGGGGGTGGTGGGCCGGGATCGGGGGGAGTTCGCCGGTGGTCTCGTAGTCGGCGAGCATCTCGATGCGGCGGGTGTGGCGCTCGGCGCCGCTGTAGGGGGTGTTGAGGAAGACCTCGACGAAGCGGGTGGACTCCTCGACGGTGTGCATCCGGCCGCCGATGCTGATGACGTTGGCGTTGTTGTGCTCGCGGCCGAGCTCGGCGGTCTGCTCGCTCCAGGCGAGCGCCGCGCGCACGCCCTTCACCTTGTTGGCGGCGATCGCCTCGCCGTTGCCCGAGCCGCCGATGACGACGCCGAGCGCCTCGGGGTCGGCGGCGGTCCGCTCGGCCGCCCGGAGGCAGAACGGCGGGTAGTCGTCCTCGGCGTCGTAGACGTGCGGGCCGCAGTCGACCGGCTCGTGGCCGTTCTCCTGGAGCCACTTCACGAGGTGGTTCTTGAGGTCGTATCCGGCATGGTCGGAACCCAGGTACACGCGCATGCGTAAGAGTGTGGCATGCGCGTGTGCCCGGGCCGCCGCCGGTCCGCCGGCTCAGGAGTCGCGTCGCAGCAGCTTCCAGGCCAGCGGCAGCGCGCCCATGGCCAGCAGGACCTTCAGGCCGTCGCCCACCAGGTAGGGGTAGAGCCCGAGTTCGGCCGCGCGGGCCAGCGGGACGCCGAGCGAGAGGGCCAGGTACGGGACGCCGACGGCGTAGATGGCGAGGCTGCCGAGGACCATCGCGCCGGCGGTGCGCAGCGGGCTGCGGTCCGCGCCGCGGCGGGCCAGGGCGCCGACCAGTGCGGCGGCCAGCACGAAGCCGATCACGTAACCGAGGCTGGGCATGGCGAAGCCCGAGCTGCCCTCGGCGAACCAGGGCATGCCCGCCATGCCGGCCAGCAGGTAGAGGCCGAGCGAGGCGACGCCGCGGCGGGTGCCGAGCGCGGTGCCGACCAGCAGGGCGGCGAAGGTCTGGCCGGTGACGGGCACGGGAGAACCGGGGACCGGGACGGAGAGCTGGGCGGCCAGGCCGGTGAGGGCGGCGCCGCCGGCGACCAGGGCGAGCTCGCGGGCCTGGGCGCCGAGACGGGTGGCGGCCTGCGGGAGCAGGTCGGCGAGGACCGGGGTGCGGCCGGGGAGGGTGGTGGCGGTGGCCATCGGCGGGCTCCTGTCACTGAGGTGGGGTGATCACTTAGGAACCTATGCCGACGGAACGGCGCGGACCGGCGTCGGAACCGGCCAAGGGTGGACGGTGGTGCTTGTCGGAACCGTCCTGACTACGACGATCGGTGTAGGCGTTCGCTCACTTTCGGTCAGGAAGATGTCCGGATCGCGGTCTTCGGGGCGCGCGTATTGGCATGTCCAGAAGACCTACCGAATAGTGGACGGATCGTCCCGTAATCCGTACACACGTCTGGACCCACCCTGATGCCCACCCCCTCCTCCCCGCCGACGGTGGAGCCCACCGAGTCCGGCTCGGGCGCCACGCCGACCGGCCAGCTCTCGCACGGCCTGAAGCAGCGTCACCTCTCGATGATCGCGCTCGGCGGAGTGATCGGCGCCGGGCTCTTCGTCGGCTCGGGCGCGGGCATCGCGGCCGCCGGCCCCTCCATCGTGCTGGCCTTCGCGCTCTCCGGCCTGCTGGTCATGCTGGTCATGCGGATGCTCGGCGAGATGTCCGCCGCCCGCCCGGCCAGCGGCTCCTTCTCGGTGCACGCCGAGCGGGAGATCGGCCCCTGGGCCGGACTGACGGTCGGTTGGATGTTCTGGACGCTGCTGTGCGTCGGCGTCGCGGTCGAGGCGATCGGCGCCGCCGGGATCATGGTCAAGTGGTTCCCCGGCTCGCCCAGCTGGGTCTGGGTCGCGCTCTTCATGGCCTTCTTCTGCGCCACCAACCTGGCCGCGGTGAAGAACTTCGGCGAGTTCGAGTTCTGGTTCGCCGCCGTCAAGGTGCTGGCGATCACCGCCTTCCTGGTGATCGGCGTGCTCGCCATCTGCGGCCTGCTGCCCGGCACTTCGGCCCCCGGCACCGCCAACCTCACCGGCCAGGGCGGCTTCTTCCCGAACGGCGCCAGCGGCCTGGTCACCGGCCTGCTCGCCTCGGTCTTCGCCTACGGCGGCCTGGAGACCGTCACCATCGCCGCCGCCGAGTCCGAGGACCCCCGGCGCAGCGTGGCCACCGCGGTGCGCACCGCGATGTGGCGGATCGCCCTCTTCTACGTCGGCTCGATGGCGGTCATCGTCACGCTGGTGCCGTGGAACGACCCCGAGGTGGTCGCCAGCGGCCCGTACGTCGCGGTGCTCGACGCGATCGGCTTCCCGGCGGCCGGGCAGGTCATGAACGTGGTGGTGCTGATCGCCCTGCTGTCGGCCATGAACGCCAACATCTACGGGGCCTCGCGGATGGTGTTCTCGCTGGTGCAGCGCGGGCAGGGGCCCAAGGCGCTGGCCCGGGTGCACGGCGGGGTGCCGCGGATCGCGGTGCTGGCCTCGTCCGCGTTCGGGTTCTTCGCGGTGCTGCTCAGCTTCTGGTGGCCGGAGACGATCTTCGCCTGGCTGCTGAACATGGTCGGCGCGGCGGTGCTCGTGGTGTGGGGGTTCATCGCGGTGGCGCAGCTGCGGATGCGGCGCCGGCTGGAGCGGGAGGCCCCGGAGCTGCTCACCGTCCGGATGTGGGCCTTCCCGTACCTGACCTGGGTCGCCCTCGCGGGGGTCGTCGCGGTGCTCGGCCTGATGACCCTGGACGCCGACAACCGCACCCAGCTCTACTTCACGGCCGGCCTCGCGGTGGTCCTCTCGGTCATCGGCCTGGTGAAGCAACGGACGACCGCGCGGTAGTACGTGATGCCGGGGGCGCGGGGAACTGCGCGAACCGGGAGGCGGCCCACCTGCAACTGACTCACCGTCAGCCAGTTGCAGGTGCTGCCTTTCCAGCCCGCGCAGTTCCCCGCGCCCCTGGGGCCTTCGGCCCTGGGGCACGCGGCTCCGGGGCCGGAGGCCCCAGGGCGTGCAGCGGTTACTCGAAGGACGGGCCTGCGGTGCGGGTGCGCTTGATCTCGTAGAAGCCCGGGGTGGCGGCGACCAGGACGGTGCCGTCCCAGAGGCGGGCGGCGGCCTCGCCGCGGGGGGTGGGGGTGACCACCGGGCCGAAGAAGGCGACGCGGTCGCCGTCGGGGCCGTCGACGGCGATGACCGGGGTGCCGACGTCCTCGCCGACCAGGCCGATGCCCTCCGCGTGGGAGGCCCGCAGGGCGTTGTCGTACTCGGTGGAGTCGGCGGCGTCGGCCAGCTCCGCCGGGAGGCCGGCGGCGAGCAGGGCGGCCTCGATGGTGGCGCGCTCGTTGGGCAGGCCCTGGTTGTGGAAGCGGGTGCCCATCTCGGTGTAGAGGGGGCCGAGGACCTTGTCGCCGTGCTGCTGGGCGGCGGCGATCAGGACGCGGACCGGGCCCCAGGCCTTGTCCAGGAACTCGCGGTACTGCTCGGGGAGGTCGCGGCCCTCGTTGAGGACGGCGAGGCTCATCACGTGCCAGCGGGTCTCGACCGGGCGGAGCTGCTCCACCTCGAGCATCCAGCGGGAGGTCATCCAGGCCCAGGGGCAGCCCGGGTCGAACCAGAAGTCGGCGATCTTCTTGGAGTCGGCGGTCGTCACGGAGGCATCCTTCGCGGGTTCGGGGGCAGTTCCAACCTGACGCAACACGACGGGGTACCTCACTGATTCCGCCAGTCTGTGCAATGGCACAGCGGCGCGGCCGTGAAAGGATGCCCCCGGGGACGACCCCCCACCCTCACCGTACGAGCGAGACAAAGGAGTACCGCCCGTGCCGGGCAAGAACCTGAGCCGCGAGGAAGCCCAGCAGCGGGCCGCGATCCTCTCCGTGGACGGCTACCGCGTCCACCTCGATGTCACCTCCGCCGTCGACCCGGCGGCCGCGACCTTCCGGTCCACCTCCACCATCGCCTTCCGGTGCTCCGAGCCCGGTGCGGCGAGCTTCGCCGACCTGCTGGCGCCGGCGGTCCGCTCCGTCACCCTGAACGGGACCGCGCTGGACCCGGCCGAGGTCTTCGACGGGACCCGGGTGCGACTGGCGGGGCTGGCCGCCGAGAACCTGCTGGTGGTGGAGGCGGACTGCGCCTACAGCCGCACCGGCGAGGGCCTGCACCGCTTCGTCGACCCGGTGGACGGCGAGACGTACCTCTACACGCACTACGAGCCGGCCGACGCCCGGCGGGTGTTCGCCAACTTCGAACAGCCCGACCTGAAGGCCCCGTTCACCTTCACGGTGACCGCCCCGGCCGCCTGGGACGTGTACGCCAACGCGGTGCACACCGAGGTCACCGAGGACGGTGCCGCGCGCACCTGGGAGTTCGCGCCGACCCGGCCGATCTCCACCTACCTGACCGCCGTGGTGGCCGGGCCGTACCACGTCGAACGGGACCACTACAGCCGGGAGTTGAAGGACGGCTCGACGCTGGAGATCCCGCTCGCGGCCACCTGCCGCAAGTCGCTGGCCAAGTACTTCGACGCGGACGAGATCTTCACCGTCACCAAGCAGGGCCTGGACTTCTTCCACACCGAGTTCGACTACCCGTACCCGTTCGGGAAGTACGACCAGTGCTTCGTGCCGGAGTACAACATCGGCGCGATGGAGAACCCGGGCTGCGTGACCTTCCGGGAGGAGTTCGTCTTCCGGTCGAAGGTCACCGAGGCCGCGTACGAGGGCCGGGCCAACGTCATCCTGCACGAGATGGCGCACATGTGGTTCGGCGACCTGGTCACCATGAAGTGGTGGGACGACCTCTGGCTGAAGGAGTCCTTCGCGGACTTCATGGGCTCCTACGGCCTGATCGGCGCGGGCACCAAGTACACCGCCGCCTGGATCACCTTCGCCAACCGGCGCAAGGCCTGGGCGTACCGGCAGGACCAGTTCCCGACCACCCACCCGATCACGGCCGACATCCGTGACCTGGAGGACGCCAAGCTCAACTTCGACGGCATCACCTACGCCAAGGGCGCCTCGGTGCTCAAACAGCTGGTGGCGTACGTCGGCGCGGACGCCTTCTTCGAGGGCGCCCGCCAGTACTTCAAGCGGCACGCCTTCGGGAACACGGTGCTGGACGACCTGCTGGTGGCGCTGGAGGAGACCAGCGGACGGGACCTCAGGTCCTGGGCCGCCGCCTGGCTGCAGACCTCCGGGGTGAACGTCCTCACCCCGCAGCTGACCGTGGACGCCGAGGGCCGGATCACCGAGCTGGCCGTGCTCCAGGACGGCGAGCCGTCCCGCCCGCACCGGATCGCGGTCGGCCTCTACGAGCGCGACACCGACGGCGCGCTGGTGCGCACCGAGCGGGTCGAGCTGGACGTCACCGGCGCCCGCACCGTGGTGGACAGGCTGGCCGGCAAGCCGCGCCCGGCGCTGGTGCTGCTGAACGACGACGACCTGACGTACTGCAAGGTCCGCTTCGACGACCGCTCGCTGGCCACCCTGCGCGAGGGCCTGGGCGAGATCTCCGCGCCGCTGAGCCGGGCCCTGGCCTGGTCCGCGGTCTGGAACCTGACCCGGGACGGGCTGATGCCGACCCGCGACTACCTGGACCTGGTGGACCGCTTCGCCGGGACCGAGTCGGACATCGGCGTGCTGCAGTCGCTGCACCAGCAGTCCCGGGCGGCGCTCGACCTGTACGCCGCGCCGGAGCACCGGGGCGAGGGCGAGCGTCTGCTGGCCGCCTGCGCGCTGCGCGAGCTGCGCGCCGCCGAGCCGGGCAGTGACCACCAGCTGGCCTGGGCCCGCTTCCTGGCGCAGACCGCCGACGGGGCCGAGCACCTGCAGCTGATCGAGGGCCTGCTGGCCGGCAGCGCCCGGATCGACGGGCTGACGGTGGACCAGGAGCTGCGCTGGTCGCTCTGGTTGGCGCTGGCCTCGGCCGGCCGGGCCACCGCGGAGCAGCTCGACGGCGAGCTGGAGCTGGACAACACCGCCAGCGGCCGCCAGCACCTGACGCACTGTCTGGCCGCGCTGCCCACCCCGGGGGCCAAGGCCACCGCGTGGGCCGCCGTGATGGACTCCGACGAGCTGCCCAACGCCCTGGTCGAGGCCCAGATCGCGGGCTTCGCGCAGGCCGGGCAGCGGGAGCTGACCGCCGGGTACGCCGCCCCCTACTTCGAGGTGATCGAGGAGGTCTGGGCGCAGCGCTCGATCGAGATCGCGATGCGGATCGTGAGCGGCTTCTTCCCGCGCTTCCAGACCGACGAGGCCACCCTGGCCGCGACCGACGCCTGGCTGGCCGGGCACCCGCAGGCCGCTCCGGCGCTGCGCCGCCTGGTCCTGGAGTGCCGGGACGACCTGGCCCGCGCCCTGCGGGCGCAGGCCGCCGACCGGGCCTAGCCGCTGGGGCTGTCTCCTCGGCGGGGTCAGATCGGGCCGCGTCGTCGGGGTGCGTGGCTCGGCGCCGCCGAGGAGGGAGTCCATGCGGAGCATCGGCGACCGACGAGAAGGTGGCGAGGTGCGTGCCCCGGCGACGCGGCCCTGGCCCTGTCGAGGAGACAGCCCCGAGCACGCCGAGGGGCCCGGTCCTTCCCGGACCGGGCCCCTCGGGTGTCGTTCGCGACTACTTCAGGGTGGCCGAGGTCAGACCGGCCTGCACCTGGCGCTGGAAGGAGAGGTACACCACCAGCACCGGCAGCATGGCGATCGTCATGCCGGCGAACAGGGCCGGGGCGTCGCTCTTGTAGCCGGACTGCAGGGCCAGGTTGACCAGGCCCTGGGCCAGCATCGAGTGGTCGGCCTCACCGGCGGTGGTGGGCTGCATCAGGGTGACCGGAAGGATGTACTGGTTCCACTGGCCCAGGATGTTGAAGATGCCGACGCTGATCAGGCCCGGCTTCGCCATCGGCACCATGACCTGGAAGAACGCCCGGGTGTGCGAGCAGCCGTCCAGCATCGCGGCCTCGTGCACCGCGCCCGGCAGGGTGCGGAAGAACGAGTACATGAAGAACACGGTGAACGGCAGCGAGTACGCGACGTACACCAGGATCAGGCCGGCGTAGCTGTTCAGGCCCAGGTACGGCGAGATCTCGCCGAGGTTGCGGACCATGAAGAACAGCGGCACCAGGGCCAGGTAGACCGGGAACATCGAGCCGGCCACGAAGAAGTAGTAGATGACCCGGTTGCCCTTGAACTCGTACCGGGCCAGCACGTAGGCGGCCATCGAGCCGAGCAGCATGGTCAGGGTGACCGAGCCCGCCAGCACGATCAGCGTGTTCACGAAGAACCCGCCGATGCCCTTCTCCCAGGCCCGGCCGAAGGCGTCGAAGCCGAAGGACTCGGGCCAGCTCCAGGCGGAGCCGTTGATCTGGGCGTCGGTCTTGAAGGAGCCGAGCACCACCCAGGCCAGCGGCAGGACGATCAGGACCGCCCAGACGGCCAGGAAGCCGTGCGAGAAGACGTTGAGGACACCGCCCTCCTCGCCGAAGCGCTTGCCGCGGTCCGGGGCGGCCTGGCCGCCGGTGCGGGTCTGACCGGGAACCTTCGCGGTCTTGTCGAGAGTCGCCATCACAGGTCCCCGCTCAGTACTCGATCTTGTCGCGCTTGGTGGCCCAGAGCGAGACGACGGTCAGGATCAGCGTGAAGAAGAAGATCACCACGCCCATGGCGCAGGCGTAGCCCGCTTCGCCGTTGCGCAGGAAGCTGCGCATCAGGTAGGTCGAGATCAGCTCGGAGTGGTGGTCGGGGCCACCGCCGAAGTAGGCGCCGGGGGTGATCGAGGCGACCAGGGCGAAGGCGTCCATGGCGACGATCGCCAGGTAGACCCAGGCGGTCTGGACCGTCTCCCAGAGCAGCGGGAGGGTGATCCGGAAGAAGGTCTGACCGCGCTTGGCGCCGTCCAGCAGGGCGGCCTCGTAGATGTCCTTCGGGATGGACTGCATGGAGGCCGAGAACAGCACCAGGTAGAAGCCGACGCCGGACCAGACCAGCACCGCGAGCACGCACCACATGACCATGTCCGGGTCGGACAGCCACTGCACCGGGTCGGTGGCGGTGGCCAGGCCCAGCTTGATCAGGATGCCGTTGGCCAGGCCGCTCTGGTCGGTGCGGTAGACCGCGCCCCAGAGCACCGCGAGGATCGCGATGGAGAGCACCTGCGGGAAGAAGAAGACCACCTTGTAGAAGCCGGCCCCCTTCACGCCCTGGACGCCGCCGGTGCCGCCCTTGCCACCGACGTTGAGCATGAAGGCGAAGAACAGCGCGATCAGGATCGTCACGACGGGCAGCAGCACCAGCAGCATCAGGTTGTGCCACAGGGCGTTGCCGAAGACCTCATCACCGAAGAGCTTCGTGTAGTTGTCCAGGCCGACGAAGTTCATCTCCTGGCTCGCCCCTGACCAGTCGGTCAGGGAGTATCCGAAGGTCTGCGCGTACGGCCAGAGCACGAGGCCCACGTACAGCAGGATCGGAAGAAAGAGGAACCCCACGATGAAGGGGTACTTGCCGTGACGCATGGTCACTTCTCCTGTCCGTCAGGCGGACGCCCCGGGGGCGGTTCGGGTCCCCCGGGGCGCTGTGGTGATACCGACCGGTCAGGCGGTCTTGTTCTTGGTGGCCGACTCCTTGGCGCGCTTGATCCACTCCGCCGGAGTGATGCGCTTGGCCATCAGCTCGCCCGAGGCGTTCTGCAGGTCCTCGTCGAACTTGGAGGCGGTGTTCGGGTACTGGAAGTTGAAGGTGTTGTCGCCGGCGGCCTTCAGCGCGACCACGGTCGAGGCGGTGCCCGGCTTGAGCTTGACCTCGGGGCCGACGCCGTCCTTGAGGCAGGTGAGGCTGTTGGCGGTCTGGGCGAAACTCGCCGAGGCCTCCTTGGTCAGCATCTTGCGCAGGAACTCCAGGCCACCGGCCACGTTCTTGGCCTTGGACGGGACGATGAAGGGCTCACCGGAACCGGCGCGCATGGCCTCGAAGGGCAGCTTGTCGCCCGGCAGCGACGGCATCGTCAGGAACTTCATGTCGAAGTCGGCCGGGGTGGTCGGCAGCTGCTCGTTCTCCAGCCAGGAGCCGGAGGGGATGAAGGCGGCCTTGTACTGGTTCCACGCGGTCTGCGACTCGGTGTGGGTCATGCCGTTGGTGCCGGGGAGCAGGAAGTCCTTGTCGACGATCTGGAAGAACGCGTCGACCACGGTCTTGACGGCCGGGTCGTCCCAGGCGGCGGCGTCGAGGGCGTCGATCCGCTTCATGAGGTCCAGGCCGCCCTGCTTGGCGATCATGTCCATCATGACGACGTTGATGTAGTACGGGTACTTGCCCTGGTGGGCGACCGGGGCGATGCCCTTGGCCTTGATCTGCTCGCACAGGGTGATGAACTCGGCCCAGGTCTTCGGGGCGGTCCAGCCGTTGTCCTTGAAGAGCTTGCCGGAGTACCAGAAGCCCCAGACGGTGTAGACGTAGGACAGGTTGTAGACCTTGCCCTTGACCGTGCCGGACTCGATGGTGCCGGGCATCAGCACGTCGCGGATCTTCTTCGACGGGTCGTCGATGTACGGCGAGTCCAGCAGCGGGGCCAGGTCGGTGAGCTGGTTGGACTCGGCGAGGACGTCCAGCTTCATCTGCTTGGCGCCCGAGTCGTCGATGACGTCCGGCGGGGAGCCGGCGTTGAAGCGCGGCTGCAGCTTGCCGGTGATGTCCTTGTCGGCCTGGTGGTTGATCTTGGCGCCCGGGAACTGCTTCGAGTACATCGCCTCGAAGGCCTTGGCGTACTCGTTGCCGTAACCACCGTCGAAGATGAAGACCTCGAGGCCGTCGGCCTCCTTGACGCCGAACGGGTTCTTGGCGTCGGACAGGTTGAAGCCGCCGGCCGCCTTGGCGCCCTTGTCGGCGCTGCCGCCGGTGCCACCGGCACAGGCGGTGAGCAGCGAGCCGCTGCCTGCCGCGAGCACGGCCACCGCGGCGGCGCGCTTGAACAGATCACGACGGTTGTACTCGGTTGCAGAGCCCATGAGTGCCCTAACCCCTCGGTGTCCAGAAGATGCGTGCAGGAGCTGACGGACCGTCAATTCCTGTCGGGTGAGGCGCGCCTAGCGGCCAAGGGGCCGGTCAGAGGCGGTTTCCGTGATGCGCAAAGGTATAGTCCACTGTTCATCTGGCGGCAATAGCCGGACTGCCCGATGTGACTCGTGGGAGCCAAAGCGTTGTCGGCGGTGCAGCATGTGCAATGTGCAGGGAGCCTGCATATTTGCCCGGTAACCCCGTCGGCAAGCAGAAATCTAGCGCGCTTGTGTTCGTTTGAACATAGAAATGCGCAGCTTCGCGCATCACAGAACAGTGACGCGCGAAGCCGCGCAGATGGGCATCCGGACCCGGGATGACGCTACGTCAGTACTTCATGCCCTTGTCAAGGGCCTTCACCAGAGTGCCCTGGGCGTCGTCGTGGTCCAGCGCCCAGGCCATCACGCCGCCCAGGCCGGTGAGCCGGGAGTAGGCGGCCTTGGCGGTCAGCACCTCGGGGGTGTCGAAGGTGTAGAAGGTGTTCCCGTCGTACTTCCAGCTGACGCCCGAGCGCCAGTCGGTGTGCACGGCGCCCGGCAGGCCCTTCAGGTCCTTGTACGCCACGTCGCCGCCGGAGGCGGTGGCGGGCTGGAACAGGCCGTCGCCCTTGGGGCCGGGCTGCACCCCGGTCCAGGTGTGCGAGTAGAACGGCACCCCGACCACCGTCTGCCGGGCCGGCAGGCCCTTGTCGAGGTAGTGCCGGACGGCCTTGTCCGCGCTGCGCTGGACCGGCGCGGGGTCGCCCTTCACCGCGAACAGCGGGGCCTGGTTGTTGGTCGGCCCCTTGCCCTCCCACGGACCGTGCAGGTCGTAGGTCATCAGGTTCAGCCAGTCCACCGACTTGGCCACCTGCGGCAGCTCCAGCCGGTCGGCCACCTTGTCGTTGGCCGCGACGGCCGCGGTGAGCAGGTAGTGCTTGCGGGACTTCTTTCCCAGCTCGTCCAGCTGGCGCCGGAACTCGGCCATCAGCAGGGTGAAGTTGCGGCCGTCCTCGGGGCGCGAGACGTTCCCCGGGTCGCCGTCGCCGCCCGGGTACTCCCAGTCGATGTCGATGCCGTCGAAGACGCCCAGGCCCGAGCCCGGGCCGCCCTCGGCGGAGCCCAGCTGCGGCAGGTTCCCCCTGACGTAGAGGTCCAGGCAGGAGGAGACGAAGGCCTTGCGCGAGGCGTCGGTCAGCGCGGCGTCCGAGAAGTACTTGGACCAGGTCCAGCCGCCGAGCGAGATCACGGCCTTCAGCTGGGGGTTCTTGGCCTTGAGCTTGCGCAGCTGGTTGAACGAGCCCTTGAGCGGCTGGGCGTCCGCGTCGGCCACCCCGTCCACCGACTCCTCGGCGCCGACCGGGCGCTGGTAGTCCGCCCAGGCGTCGCCGACGCCGGCCTCGTTGGCCTCGAAGCACTTGCCCTCGGCGCTGACGTTGCCGAAGGCGTAGTTGACGACGGTGAGCTTGCCGGCCTGGCCGGAGGTCTGGACGTTCTTGAACGAGAAGCCGGAGTAGACGCCCCACTGGGTGAAGTAGCCGACCCGCTGGCCCTTCAGCTGCGGTGTGCGGTCCGCGTCGTGGGCGTACGCGGCGGTGGGGGCGAGGACGGCGGCCGCCGTGACGGCCGCGAGCAGTGCAGAGGTTCGCCTGGGCATATGGGGGACCCAATCTCTGAAACAGCGTCAAATGGTCTGGACCAAGTGCTGCTTGAGAGGTGTAGTCCATTGCGGGCGAACGCACAAGGGGCCCGGACCGCGCGTGCGGTCCGGGCCCCTCGCGTTCAGCTTCGTCAGCCGTTGATCAGGCTACGGAGGACGTACTGCAGGATGCCGCCGTTGCGGTAGTAGTCCGCCTCACCGGGGGTGTCGATGCGGACGACCGCGTCGAACTCCACGTCCCCGGCCTTGACCTTGACGGTCTTCGGGGTGCGGCCCTCGTTGAGCTCGGTCACACCGGTGAAGGAGAAGGTCTCCTCGCCGGTGAGGCCGAGGGACTCGGCGTTCTGGCCCTCCGGGAACTGCAGCGGGAGGACGCCCATGCCGATCAGGTTCGAGCGGTGGATGCGCTCGTAGGACTCGGCGATGACGGCCTTGACGCCGAGCAGCGCGGTGCCCTTGGCGGCCCAGTCGCGGGACGAGCCCGAGCCGTACTCCTTGCCCGCCAGGACGACCAGCGGGATGCCGGCGGCCTGGTAGTTCTGCGAGGCGTCGTAGATGAACGACACCGGCGCGTCGGCCTGGGTGAAGTCGCGGGTGTAGCCGCCCTCGGTGCCCTCGGCGATCTGGTTCCGCAGGCGGATGTTGGCGAAGGTGCCGCGGATCATCACCTCGTGGTTGCCACGGCGGGAACCGTACGAGTTGAAGTCGCGCTTCTCCACGCCGTTCTCGGTGAGGTACTGCGCGGCCGGGGTGCCCGGCTTGATGTTGCCGGCCGGGGAGATGTGGTCGGTGGTGACCGAGTCGCCCAGCTTGGCCAGGACGCGGGCGCCGGCGATGTCGCTCACCGGGCTCGGGGTCTTGGCCATGCCCTCGAAGTACGGGGGCTTGCGGACGTAGGTGGACTCGGCGTCCCACTCGAAGGTGTTGCCGGTCGGGACCGGGAGCGACTGCCAGCGGTGGTCGCCGGCGAAGACGTCCTGGTAGCCGTTGGCGAACATCTCCTCGTCGATGGAGCCGGCGACGGTGTCGGCGACCTCCTGCTCGGACGGCCAGATGTCGGCGAGGAAGACGTCGTTGCCGTCGGCGTCCTGGCCCAGCGCGTCGCGGGTGATGTCGACGTTCATGTTGCCGGCGAGGGCGTAGGCGACCACCAGCGGCGGGGAGGCCAGGTAGTTCATCTTGACGTCCGGGTTGATCCGGCCCTCGAAGTTGCGGTTGCCCGAGAGCACCGAGACGACCGCGAGGTCGGACTCGTTCACCGCGGCGGAGACCTCCTCGGGCAGCGGGCCCGAGTTGCCGATGCAGGTGACGCAGCCGTAGCCGACCAGGTTGAAGCCCAGCTTCTCCATGTAGGGGAGGACGCCGGCCTTCTCGTAGTAGTCCATGACGACCTTGGACCCGGGGGCCAGGGTGGTCTTGACCCACGGCTTGACCGTGAGGCCCTTCTCGACGGCCTTCTTCGCCAGCAGGGCGGCGCCCAGCATGACGGAGGGGTTCGAGGTGTTGGTGCAGGAGGTGATCGAGGCGATCACGACCGCGCCGTTGTCGATCTGGTACTCGGACCCGTCGGGGGCGGTCACCGCGGTCGGCTTGCTGGCCTCGGCGGAGTACGCCGGGAGGGCCTCGGCGAACTTGCCGGCGGCCTCGGCCAGGATCACGCGGTCCTGCGGGCGCTTCGGGCCGGAGATCGACGGGACGACGGTGGAGACGTCCAGCTCGAGGTACTCGGAGTAGACCGGCTCGTGGGCCGGGTTGTGCCAGAGGCCCTGCTCCTTGGCGTACGCCTCGACCAGGGCGAGCTGCTGCTCGTCGCGGCCGGTGAGCTTCAGGTAGTTGATGGTCTCGGCGTCGATCGGGAAGATCGCACAGGTCGAGCCGAACTCCGGCGACATGTTGCCGATGGTGGCGCGGTTGGCCAGCGGGATGGAGCCGATGCCGTCGCCGTAGAACTCGACGAACTTGCCGACCACACCGTGCTTGCGCAGCATCTCGGTGATGGTGAGCACCAGGTCGGTGGCGGTGGTGCCGGCCGGCAGCTCGCCGGTCAGCTTGAAGCCGACCACGCGCGGGATCAGCATGGAGACCGGCTGGCCGAGCATCGCGGCCTCGGCCTCGATGCCGCCGACGCCCCAGCCCAGCACGCCCAGGCCGTTGACCATGGTGGTGTGCGAGTCGGTGCCGACGCAGGTGTCGGGGTACGCCTGGCCGCCGCGGACCATGACAGTGCGGGCCAGGTGCTCGATGTTGACCTGGTGCACGATGCCGGTGCCGGGCGGGACGACCTTGAACTCGTCGAACGCGGTCTGGCCCCAGCGCAGGAACTGGTAGCGCTCCTTGTTGCGGCCGTACTCGATCTCGACGTTCTGGACGAAGGCGTCCGGGGTGCCGAACTTGTCCGCGATGACGGAGTGGTCGATGACCAGCTCGGCCGGGGCGAGCGGGTTGATCTTCGCCGGGTCGCCGCCCAGCTCCTTCACGGCCTCGCGCATGGTGGCCAGGTCGACCACGCAGGGCACGCCGGTGAAGTCCTGCATGATCACGCGGGCCGGGGTGAACTGGATCTCCTGGCTCGGCTGGGCGTTCTCGTCCCAGTTGCCGAGCGCGCGGATGTGGTCGGCGGTGATGTTCGCGCCGTCCTCCGTGCGGAGCAGGTTCTCCAGCAGGACCTTGAGGCTGTACGGCAGCCGCTCGGAACCCTCGACGGCGGAGAGCTTGAAGATCTCGTACGACTCGTCGCCCACCTGCAGCGAGCTGCGGGCGTCGAAGCTGTTCGCGGACACGACTGACTCCTTCTGGTCCTTCTGGATCCACCCGGTGGTAAGGTGACCCTAACTTGGGCCTGGCCGCCACCTTGGGAGGCGTACGCCTCTCGGCAAGTATCTTGACGTCAAGATAGACCCTAGCGCGGAGTTATCTCGATGTCGAGATAAACCATAGTGCATGGGTGCGCCGTCTCCACGTCAGGCATGCCCCTATCTGACAGCCGTCCTTGAGCACCTGTCCAAAGTTCCGCTCGGACCGCCCTCACACAACATCAGGTCACCTTCGCCGGAGCCGTAACGCGGCCCGGGCGCTCGCGCGTCTGGGTATCGGCTGCCTCGCACCGGGCGGGGCCGGTACGGGGGAGGCGCCTTGCTCGGGAGCAGCCGGCGGTCCGAGAAGAGACTGCGGGAGTTCGAGGAGTTCGCCCAGCACAGGGGCGGCGCGCTGTTCCGCACCGCGTTGCTGCTCTGCGGCGACTGGCACCTCGCGGAGGACCTGACCCAGACCGCGCTGGCGCGCATCCACGCCTCCTGGGGCCGGGTCCGCCGGGCCGACTCCCCCGAGGCGTACGCGCGCAGCGTCCTGATGCGCTGCTTCCTGTCGCACCGTCGGCTCAAGCGGTCCGGCGAACGGCCCTCGCTCGGCGAGCTGCCCGAACCGCCCGCCGCACCGGACGGCGACCCGGCCCTGCGGGTCACCCTCCTCGCCGCCCTGGCCCAACTCCCGCCGCGGGACCGCGCCGTGCTGGTGCTCCGGTACTGGGAGGACCGCAGCGTCGAGGAGACCGCCGCCGAGCTGCAGCTCCGGCCGGGCGCCGTCCGCAGCCAGTGCCTGCGGGCGCTGGGGCGACTGCGCACCGCGCTCGGGCCGCTCGACCAGCTCTCCGCGCCGTGAACCGGGGCGTCGACCGGGACGTCAGCCGGGGCGGCGGCAGCCGTGTCCGCACCGCATTCGACCAGTCCGATCCGAGGGGATGTCAGATGGAACCGAAGGACGTGCAGAAGGTGTTCGGCGACGCGGTGGGGGACGCCGCGCCGGACCTGGGGCCGCTGATCGCCGGGGCGGCGCGGGAAGGGGCGGCGCTCCGGAGGCGGCGGGCCTTCGGGGTGGCCGGCGCCACGGCGGTCGTGGCGGTGTTGGCCGTCGGCGGGGCGCTGACCGTCACCCCGGGGCCGGGCGAGCCCGCCGACGGAACCCGCGTGGCGTTGACGGCGGCCAGTGGCAGTACCCCGGCGACCGCCACCGGACAGGTCCCGCTCACCGGACAGGCGGCCGTCCTGAACCTGGCCCGGCTGCTCCCCGTCGCACTGACGCACGGCGACTACACCGGGCGGGACCTCCTGCCCGGCACGGCCCAGCCCGAGGCCCGCGGGGAGCTCACCGTCCGGACCGACGCGGGCACCGCCCGGATCGGGATGACCCTGACCCCGGACTTCTCCCCCACCGCCGGGAAGCCGGGGGTGCCGGGTACCGACGGCGACATCTTCGACTGTGCGAACCGTGGGCCCCAGCTCGTCTGCCGGAGCTCCACCCGGCCGGACGGCAGCCGGCTGCTGGTGTGGGAGAGCCGGGTCGGTGAGGACGTGCAGCGTGGCGCCGACCTGCTGCGCGCCGACCGCGTGCGGGTTTCCGCATCCAGCAACAGCGTGATGGACCGTCAGCGGGAGAAGCGGCTCGCGGGACCGCCGATGAGTCTGGAGCAGTTGGAGGCGGTCGTGCTCAGCCCGTCCTGGACCACCACGATCAGCGCGGAGCAGGCCGCGCGGGCGGCCGCCGAGATCAAGGTGTACACCGACGGCCGGGCGACCCTCGCCCCGAAGGCCGGCTGAGGCCCTCCCGCCCGGGGGCGTCGGCGGGCCCCTCGTACGGGTGACTTCGGCGGGTCCCGGTGAGTGCGGGGCGGCGCGGAGCGGGATCACCTGGCAGCTTGGGGGCGGACGTCCGCCCCGAGAGCCGAGAGGCCCCGCCATGCCCGCCGCCCCCGCCCTGGCCGCGCTCGCGCTGCTGCCCGCCACCGTCCTGCCGTGCACCACGGTGGAGGCGGCCTTCGACCGGCCGGACGGGATCGTGCCCGCCACCGCCGTGAGCTTCGCGCCGGAGGCCGTGCCCTACGGCGCCGCCGTGCGGGTGGTGGTGGAGCGCGCCGGCGGCACCACCACCGTGTCCGTGGAGGTGGACGGGCTGACGCCCGGTCACACCTATCCCGTGCACGCGCACGTGCGGGGCTGCGGCACCGTGCCCGGCGACGCGGGCCCGCACTACCAGGACCGGGCCGACCCGGTGCAGCCCTCCACCGACCCGGCCTACGCCAACGACCGCAACGAGCTCTGGCTCACCCTGCGCACCGACGACCACGGCCGGGCGGCGGCCCGCTCCACCGTGGCCTGGGAGTTCCGCCCGGGCGGGGCCGGGTCGCTGGTGCTGCACGCCGGGCAGGACGGGCAGGGGCACTCGCTGGCGCAGCGGGTGGGCTGCGTCAACGTGGACTTCTGACGCTCCCCACCCGCCTGCCCTTCTGCCCGCCTGCCCTTCTGCCCTGCCGCCCGTCCTGCCGCCCGTCCCGAAAGGGCGTCAGGAGCCGAGGGTGGCCACCAGGACGGCCTTGATGGTGTGGAGGCGGTTCTCCGACTGGTCGAAGATCACCGAGTGGTGGGACTCGAAGACCTCGTCGGTGACCTCCAGCTCGGACATGCCGGTGGCCGCGTGGATCTGCCGGCCGACCTCGGTGCCCAGGTCGTGGAAGGCCGGGAGGCAGTGCAGGAACTTGACCTTCGGGTTCCCGGTGGCCTTGATGGTGTCCATCGAGACCTGGTACGGCTTCAGCAGCTCGACCCGCTCGGCCCAGACCTCCTTGGGCTCGCCCATCGAGACCCAGACGTCGGTGTAGAGGAAGTCGGCCCCGGCCACGCCCGCCGCCACGTCCTCGGTGAGGGTGATCCGGGCCCCGCTGGCCCCGGCCAGCTCCCGGGCCGCCTGCTGCACCTCCTCACTCGGCCAGAGCTGCTTGGGCGCGACGATCCGGATGTCCATCCCGAGCAGGGCGCCGGTGACGAGCAGGGAGTTCCCCATGTTGAAGCGGGCGTCACCGAGGTAGACCAGGGTGGTCCGCTCCAGCGGCTCGGTGGTGTGCTCGGTGATGGTCAGCACGTCGGCCAGCGCCTGGGTCGGGTGCCACTCGTCGGTCAGGCCGTTCCACACCGGGACGCCGGCGAACTCGGCCAGCTCCTCGACCAGCACCTGGCCGTGGCCCCGGTACTGGATGCCGTCGAACATCCGGCCCAGCACCCGGGCGGTGTCCTTGATCGACTCCTTGTGGCCGAGCTGCGAGCCGGAGGGGTCGAGGTAGGTAGTGGTGGCCCCCTGGTCGTGGGCGGCCACCTCGAAGGCGCAACGGGTGCGGGTGGAGGTCTTCTCGAAGACCAGCGCGATGTTCTTGCCGACCAGGCGGCGCTGCTCCGTCCCCGCGTACTTGGCGGCCTTGAGCTGGGCGGACAGGTCGATCAGGAAGCGGAACTCCTGAGCGGTGAAGTCCAGCTCCTTGAGGAAGTGCCGGTTACGGAGGTTGAAGGCCATGCCGGGCTCCTGGGTTGCTGCGGGGACAGTGAGATGGGAAGTGTATACGACTCCCTGAATTTCTATGCATCGATGGAGAGGTGAGTCCGGGCCGGGGCCACCACCCGTGACGGCGGTGGCCCCGACGGACCGTCAGAGCCGGGGGTCGACCGGCTCCGACTCCAGCGCGAGGACGGCGAAGACCGCCTCGTGCACCCGCCAGAGCGGCTCCCCCGCCGCCAGGCGGTCCAGCGCCTCCAGGCCGAGCGCGTACTCGCGCAGGGCCAGCGAGCGCTTGTGGCCGAGCGAGCGCTGACGCAGCTGGTCGAGGTGCTCGGTGTAGTCCGGGCCGTAGATGATCCGCAGGTACTCCCGGCCGCGGACCTTGACGCCGGGCTGGACCAGGCGGCCGCCACCGGCGGTCTCCCCCGGGCCGGCCCCGGCGTCCTCGGTCCGCTGCCCGTCCTCGGCCCGCTGCCCGTCCTCGTCCGCGCGGGGGCGGCCGTCGCCGCGGACCAGGGAGGCCAGCGGCTTCACCACCATGCCCTCGCCGCCGGCGGCGGTCAGCTCCTCCCACCAGGCGGTGCCGGCCGCGACCGAGGCCTCGTCGGCGGTGTCCACCAGCAGACGGCCGGTGTGCCGCAGGACCGGGGCGTCCTGGTCGTCCGCCTCGACCAGGCGGTCGATCCAGGCCAGGTGCCGGTCGTGCGGGAGGGTGGCGAGGTTGGCCCCCTCCGCCGCCAGCACCTGGAAGGGGGCCAGCCGCAGACCGGTGAGCCCCTCCGTCGGCCAGCAGTAGCGGCGGTAGGACTCGACGAAGGCCTCGGCGTCCGCCGCGCGCCGCCGCTGACGGGCGGTCAGCCCGGCCAGCGGCAGGCCACGGGCCTCCCCCGCCTCCAGGGCGGCGATCACCTGCGGCAGCGCCGAACCGGCGGCCGCGCCGACTGCCGCGTACTGACGGCGCAGCAGCTCGACGGCCTTGAGCGACCAGGGCATCAGCTCGGCGTCCAGCAGCAGCCAGTCGGTCGCCAGCTCCTCGAACAGCCCGGCCCGCTCGGCCGCCGTGCGCAGGCGGTCGAGCACCGCGCCGGTCAGCTCCTCGTCGGCCAGGAAGGCCCGGCCCGTCCTGGTCCAGATCGCGCCGGGGCCCTCGACCCCGAAGCGCTTCTCCAGCGCCGCCCCGTCCCGGGCGAGCAGCACCACGGCCCGCGAGCCCATGTGCTTCTCCTCGCAGACCACCTGCCGGACGCCGGCCGAGCGGTAGGCGGCGAAGGCCTCGTCGGGGTGCTCCAGGTAGCCCTCCCGGCGGGAGGTGGCGACCGGTGCCATGGTCGGCGGCAGGTAGGCGAGCAGCCGCGGGTCGAGCGCGAAGCGGCTCATCACCTCCAGTGCGGCGGCCGCGTTCTCCTCCCGGACCGAGACCCGGCCGTGGTGGGCGGTCTCCACCACCCGACGGCCCGTCACGTCCGCCAGGTCGAGCGGGCGTCCCTCCCGGGCGCCCGGGGCGTCGGTGCGCATCGGGCGCACCGGGGCGTACCACTCCTGCTCGGCCGGGACGGAGACGACCTCCCGCTCCGGGTAGCGCAGCGCGGTCAGGCTGCCGCCGAAGACGCAGCCGGTGTCCAGGCAGATGGTGTTGTTGAGGAAGCTCGCGGTCGGCACCGGGGTGTGGCCGTAGACCACCAGAGCCTTGCCCCGGTACTCCTCCGCCCACGGGTAGCGGACCGGCAGGCCGTACTCGTCGGTCTCGCCGGTGGTGTCGCCGTACAGGGCGTGCGAGCGGACCCGGCCGGAGTTGCGGCCGTGGTACTTCTCCGGCAGACCGGCGTGGCAGACCACCAGCCGGCCCTCGTCCAGCAGGTAGTGGCTGACCAGGCCGCGCATGAAGGCCCGCGCCTCGGCGCGGAACTCCTCGGTCTCCTCCGCCAGCTGGTCGATGCTCTCCTGGAGGCCGTAGGAGACGGTGACCTTGCGGCCGTCCATCCAGCGGCCGAGCTTGTTCTCGTGGTTGCCGGGCACGCAGAGCGCGTGGCCCGCGCCGACCATGCCCATCACCAGGCGGAGCACGCCCGGGCTGTCCGGGCCGCGGTCGACCAGGTCGCCGACGAAGACGGCGGTCCGGTCCTCGGGGTGGACGGCGTCCACCGGGCGGCCCTGCCCGTCCCGGGAGAGCCGGTAGCCGAGGGTGGTGAGCAGGGTCTCCAGCTCGGAGCGGCAGCCGTGGACGTCACCGATGACGTCGAACGGGCCGCTGAGGTGCCGCAGGTCGTTGTAGCGCTTCTCGGTGCGGATCTCGGCCGCCTCGACCTCCGCCTCGCCGCGCAGGACGTGCACCTTGCGGAAGCCCTCGCGCTCCAGCCCGCGCAGCGAGCGGCGCAGCTCGCGCTGCTGACGGGGGATCACGTGCGCGGGCAGCTGCCGGTCCGGGCGGGTGCGGTTGCGCTCGGCGCAGACGCCCTCCGGCACGTCCAGCACGATGGCGATCGGCAGGACGTCGTGGTCCCGGGCGATCTTGATCAGCTGGCGGCGCGCCTCGGCCTGGACGTTGGTGGCGTCCACCACGGTGCGGCGGCCGGCCGCCAGCCGCTTGCCGACGATGTAGTGGAGCACGTCGAAGGCGTCGGCCGAGGCGGACTGGTCGTTCTCGTCGTCGGCGACCAGACCCCGGCAGAAGTCCGAGGAGACCACCTCGGTCGGGCGGAAGTGGCGGCGGGCGAAGGTCGACTTGCCGGAGCCACTGGAGCCGATCAGGACCACCAGCGAGACGTCGGTGACCGGGAGGGAGCGGACGCGCGGCTGCTCGTCATCGGGGGTGTCGGTGCGGTTCTGGGTGGTCATCAGGCAGCGCTCCTCTCGTGGGAGTCGGTGGTGGTCGGTGCGGCGTCGTCGCGGCGGAACAGGGCGAGCTGGGTCGGCGCGCCGACCTCCTCGTCCAGCGGACCCACCGGGCGGACGGTGACGGTGTACCCGTAGTCGGCGGCCACCCTCCCGGCCCAGGCCAGGAACTCCGCCCTGTCCCACTCGAAGCGGTGGTCGGCGTGCCGGACGTGGCCGGCCGGCAGCGTCTCCCAGCGGACGTTGTACTCGACGTTCGGCGTGGTCACCACGACCGCGCCGGGGCGGGCCGCGCCGAACACCGCGTACTCCAGCGCGGGCAGCCGGGGCAGGTCGAGGTGCTCGATCACCTCGGAGAGGACCGCCGCGTCGTAGCCCTTCAGCCGGGCGTCGGTGTAGGTGAGCGCGCCCTGGACCAGCCCGACCCGGGCGGCCTGACGCTCCGACATCCGGTCCAGCCGGAGCTTGCGGGCCGCCGCCGACAGGGCACGGGAGGACACGTCCACCCCGAGCACCTCGGTGACCGCCGGGTCCTTGAGCAGCTCGGCCACCAACTCGCCCTGGCCGCAGCCGAGGTCGAGCACCCGGGCCGCACCGGTCTCGCGCAGGGCGGCCAGGATCGCCTCCCTGCGCAGCACCGCCAGGCCGACCGGCTTGGCGCTCTCCTCCGGCGAACCCGAAACCTCGGAGGCGTCTGCGGTGCCGGCCCCCTCCGGGCCGTCGTCCACCGCGTTGTCGAGCTCCTCCGCCTCGCGGTCGTCCGCCTCGGCCAGCCGGGCCAGCTCCAGGCGCTCCATCGCCATCCTGGTCAGCGACCAGCGGCGGGCCAGGTACCGACGGGTGATCAGGCCGAGCTCCGGGTGGGCCCCGAGCCAGCCCTCGCCCGCCGCGAGCAGCTTGTCCACCTCGTCGGGAGCGACCCAGTAGTGCTTCGAGCCGTCCAGCACCGGCAGCAGCACGTACAGCTGCTGGAGCGCGTCGGCCAGCCGCAGCTCCGCCGTCAGCTCCACCCGGACGTAGCGGGACGCGCCCCACTCCGGGAAGGCCTCGTCCAGCGGGACCGCCTCCGCCTCGACCTGCCAGCCGAGCGGCTCGAACAGGCGGCGCACCATGGCCGGGCCACCGCCCTCGCCCGCGCCGTTGGCCGGCACGGCGGGCAGCGCGATCCGCAGCGGCCGGGGCTGCTCGGCCAGGCCGGGGCGCAGCTCGCAGACGCCCTTCATCGCCGTCCGGAAGACCGTGCGCAGCGCGACCGCGAGCAGCGAGGAGGCGGCGTAGGGGCGGTCGTTGACGTACTGGGCCAGGGCGAAGTCGGGCGACCCCGAGCGGCCCTTGCCGCGGCCCTTGCGGACCAGCGCGACCGGGTCGACGTCCAGCAGCATCACCGCCGTGCACGACCGCTCGCCCGCTTCTGGGTAGAAGACGTGGGCCTCGCCGTGCGACGTCGAGAACTGCTGCACCTTGTCGGGGTGCTTGTGGAGCAGAAAGCCCAGGTCGGAAGCCGGGCGTTCGGCCGTTCCTGTGGTGGAGATCGAGATGAACACCCGTCCGAGTATCGCCGAGGCCCGGCCGGGCCGACACCGGGTTTTCCCCGGTGACCAGCGGGGACGCACGACCTGTCCGGTCGGTGAGCGTGTTCGTCAGGGCGGGGGGCGATTCGTTAACGTGCTCGATGTGACTGCTGAAACCTCCACCCTCGCAAGCGGTGCCCTCGCCGTCGGTCTGGCGACCGTCGCCGAGGACGGCACCATCCTCGACACCTGGTACCCGGCCCCGGAGCTGGCCGACGCCCCCGGCCCGTCCGGGACCGTCCGGCTGACCGCCGAGGAGGCCGACACCGCCCTCGGCCAGGGCGCGGCCGAGGCGCTGCGCACCGACGCCCGCCGCGGCGTCGAGGTGATCGCGGTGCGCACCACCATCTCCTCGCTGGACGAGAAGCCGGTGGACGCGCACGACGCGTACCTGCGCCTGCACCTGCTGAGCCACCGTCTGGTCAAGCCGCACGGCCAGAACCTGGACGGCATCTTCGGCCTGCTGGCCAACGTCGCCTGGACCAGCATCGGCCCGGTGCCGGTGGACCTGGTCGAGCGCGCCCGGCTCGCCGTCCGCGCGCAGGGCGGGCAGCTGGCCGTGTACGGGATCGACAAGTTCCCCCGGATGACCGACTACGTGGCGCCGAGCGGCGTCCGGATCGCCCACGCGGACCGTGTCCGCCTCGGCGCGCACCTGGCCGTCGGCACCACCGTGATGCACGAGGGCTTCGTCAACTTCAACGCCGGCACCCTGGGCACCTCGATGGTGGAGGGCCGGATCAGCGCGGGCGTCGTGGTCGGCGACCACAGCGACATCGGCGGCGGCGCCTCGATCATGGGCACCCTGTCGGGCGGCGGCAAGCAGGTCGTCTCGGTCGGCGAGCGCTGCCTGCTCGGCGCCAACGCCGGCATCGGCATCTCGCTGGGCAGCGACTGCGTGGTGGAGGCCGGTCTGTACGTGACCGCCGGCACCCGCGTCACCACCCCGGACGGCAAGGTCGCCAAGGCGGTCGAGCTCTCCGGCCAGGACAACCTGCTGTTCCGTCGCAACTCGCAGACCGGTGCGGTCGAGGTGATCGCGCGGTCCGGCTCGTGGGGCGGCCTCAACGCCGAGCTGCACGCGCACAACTGACCTCCGGTCAGGATCGGCCGCCGACGGGCGCGGCACCGGGACTCCCGGTGCCGCGCCCGCGTCGTCCCCGAGCGCGTCGTTCCCGACCTCGCCGTCCCCGACCCCGGCAGCCGGCCCCCGGTAGCCGAGCGGCGGGCCCGGCCGCAAACCGGGATCACCCCTGGGGCTGACCGCGGGCGGGTGTTGGACCTCTACGAGTGGTCTGCGGTGACCGGGCTCCGGCCGGGTTCGTTGGACCCGCGGGGCCGCTTGCCCGAGCGGTGGCCCCGCCACCGACATCCGTCGGGTCACACCGCACTACCGAGCTGAAGGGGTCCGCTCATGTCCGAGCCCTGGTCCGAGGCACCCACCGCACCACAGCAGACCACGCCCGCCCCGGCCGCAGCGCCGATGAGCCTGCTGGAGCAGATGCAGCGGCTGCTGGCCGACCTGAACGCCGACCTCGCCGGACTGGACGCCGATCTGCAGTCCTCCGCCGACCGCGCCGAGGCCCGCCGCCGACCGGACGACCTCTCGACGGACGCCGCCGCCCGGGGCTGACCGTCGCGCGCCGCGACCGGCGGCCCCAGCGGTACGACCAAGGTCGGCACCCCCTGGCTCCCCGTCGGTCCGGCCCCGCCGTCCCCCGCCGGACCACCGATCGCGCGCACCGGGCCGGGCTCCGACTCCGACACCAGCTCCGACGCCAGCTCCGGCTCCGACGCCGCCCCTGGCTCCGGCACCTCCCCCGGGGACACCGCGCCCGTGGCCACCGCGTCCACCGGACCGGCCGCACCCACCCCCACCGGGCCCGAGGACTCCGGCATCCGGCGACGGACCGCCCGGAGCAGCTCGGCCACCGTGTCCTTGCACTCGGCCCCGGCGTCCACCCCGTCGATGCAGCGCCAGTAGAGGCCCTCCTCGTCCGCCCCGCAGGCCAGCACCACCAGCGCCTCGGCCATCTCGTGGAGCAGCAGCGCCAGCTCGGTGAGCACCGGCCCCGCCTCGCCCAGTTCGTCCAGCCGGGAGGCCCGCCCGTTCCCTCCCCAGTCCGCCCGGTGCCACTCCTGGTCCCCGCCCGACTGGTCCCCTCCCGAACGGTCCCCGCCGGCCCGGGCACCGCCCTCGGCCGGCCCCGGCAGCTCCAGGCAGCCGACCGCGTGCGCGCCGGCATCGCAGAGCAGCTGCCCGAGCGGGGCCAGCTCGCCGTCCCCCTGGCCGGCGATGCCGGCCCCGACCGCCTCGGTGAGCAGGGCCGCCTGCCAGGCCTCCGCCAGCACGTCCGGCACGCTCCTGGCCTCCGCCAGGGCGTGCCGAGTGGTCTTGATCAATCGCAGCGCGTCCATCCCGGCCGCTCCCCTCGCTCACGTGGGACCGCACCGCCGTGGCTGACGGTGCGTCACGCGGCAAGACTGCGACGGGCGGCGGCCACACGGCCGGAAGTCGCCCGGCCCTGTGGACAACCGCCCCCTGTGGACAACGCGTGTCACCCGCACGAGCGACCACGAGCGTCCACGGGCGACCACGGGCGGCCTCGGGCCCCCGCGCTCAGACCGGGAAGCGGACCTCGTTGCGCTCGATCTTCGCCGCGAGCGCGGCCGCCGGATCCACGCCGACGGCGCTGCAGAACTGGAGCAGGTAGGCGAGCACATCGGCCACCTCGTCCCGGACCCGGTGCGCGCGCTCCGGCTCGGCCATCACCGTCTCGGCCTGTTCGGGCGTCAACCACTGGAAGATCTCCAGCAGTTCGCCCGCCTCCACGGTGAGCGCGGCGGCCAGGTTCTTCGGGGTGTGGAAGGGCCCCCAGCCCCGCGCCGCCGCGAAGTCGGCGAGCCGCTGCTGGAGCTCGTCCAGGGTGTTGTCGGTCGTCATGCGAACAGGTCTACCCCATCGCCGCCGCGTCGGCGCCGCCGCGGGCCGACTGCGCGGGCACCCGGGCCGCCTCCGGCCGGAGCACGCTGTGTCCGCTGGCCGGATCCCGCCGGCACTCGACGAGCGACACCTCCTCGCCCGCCTCCCGGGCCGGGCCCGGGTCCTGCACCGCGGCGAGCAGCCTGACGTCCTCCTTGGCACACACCTCCTTGGCCAGCCGCAGCAGCGCGACCACCTGCTCGGGCGCCAGACCCGCCGACAGGTCCTCCGCCAGCACGGTGAGCTGACGGTGCGCCGACGGCACCTCGCCCGCCGGGTCCACGTCCAGCACTCCGGCGCCGGTGAGCAGCACGGCGGCGAAGGCCAGCAGCCGCAGCATGCCGTCGGAGGCCTGGTCGGCGCTGGTCCGGCCGAGCACCCCCTCGTCGAAGACGGCCATCAGCTCCTCCCGGGAGTCCGGGCCGCGGCGGCTGACGTCCAGGCCCAGCAGCGGGTGCGGGGCGGCCTGCTGGACGGCCTTCAGCAGCCGCCCGTACCGGCGGGTGCACTCCTGCCGGATCCGCGCCAGGACGGCGGAGACGTTGGCGGCCGTGCCGAGCAGCCGTGCCTCGGGCTCGTACCCGGACCAGTCCCGCATCAGCGCGGGCACCGGGTGCATCGGGAACACCTCGCGCAGGGCGGTGAGCAGCTGCTCCGCGGCGGCCAGCACCCTGCGCTCGCCGGCCGAGGACCCGGCCACCCGGAGCGGGATCTGAGCGGTGATCAGGCTCTCGCTGGGGAACGGCGCCCGGATGTCGCCCTGCCGGGTGTCGTTGTGCCAGGTGACGTTGACCTTGCCGTGCGCCACGTCCTGCTCCCCGGTCTCCACCAGGGTCCGCCCCGCGCAGGTCAGCCACTCCCGGGCGACCCGGACCGGCCCGTCGGTGCGGACCACCAGCTCCAGGCGGATCGGGCCGTCGGCGGAGCGGACGGTGCAGCCCAGGATGATCGCGTTCCGGCCGTGCGGGACGCAGCCCAGCATGCCGCCCCTGATCGGCAGCGCGAGCGGGCCGGAGGCGCAGCCGGTGCCGTCCAACGAGGGGCCGATCGGTTCGCCGAGGGCGAGCCGGGAGAGGGCGGCCAGCGCGTCCAGCGCGTTCGACTTGCCGACCCCGGACGGCCCGTGCAGCACCGTCAGCGGGGCGAGCGGCAGGGTGGTGCGGCGGTACGACTTGAAGGAGGTGAGGCGCAGCTCCTCCACCGTGGGGCGGAGCACGGGGCGGACGGCGGGTGTCGGGAGAACGTCGCTGGTCACCCGGGGGACGTTAGCCGTCGGCCGGCGCACAGAAACGTGCCTGCTCCGGAGGTTCATCCCAACGGGTCCGCCGCGCGGGACGGGCGTCGGTCCGTGATATGCGCAGGCCGGAGGGGGTGCCGACGGTGCCGACGTGACAGCGGTGACAGCGGTGACGGGCCGTCAGGAGCGGAAGCGGCGGAAGCCGTCAGCGGTAGGTGGTGAGCAGCACCGAGCCGGTCACCTCGACCGGGTCCGGCAGCCCGGCCAGGGCGGCGGCGAGCTCCTCCCGGTCGGTGTGCCAGGCGTTCGGGCCCATCGCCACCACGGCCTCCGCCTCCGCCCGCCCGAGCCGGAGGGTGAACTCGACCTCGGTGCGGTCGGTGCGGGTGAACCAGGGGCTGAGCTTCTCCTCGGTGCGGCGTTCCTTCTCCTCGTCCACCGAGAGGAGGCCCAACGCGGCCACCAGCTCCCCGAGGTGACGGGAGGTCGGGGTGACCAGCAGCAGCCGGCCGCCGGGCCGGAGCACCCGGCGCATCTCGGGGCCGTTGCGCGGCGCGAAGACGTTGAGCAGCAGCTCGGCGGACCGGTCCTGGAGCGGAAGGGGGCGCCAGGCATCGCAGACCAGCGCGCCGATCCGCGGGTGCGCCTTGGCCGCGCGCCGCAGGGCGTACTTGGAGATGTCGAGCGCCGCGCCCACCCCGCCGGCCCGTTCCAGCACGTGCGCCAGGTAGTGCCCGGTGCCCGCGCCGAGGTCGGCGATCAGGCCGTCGACCGGCCCCTCCCCGGCGGCGGCCACCGCCAGCGCGTCCGCGATCGGCCGGTAGTGCCCGGCCGACAGGAACCCGCTCCGGGCGGCGACCATCTCGGCGGTGTCGCCCGTGCCGGTGTGCGCGTCACCGGCCAGCAGGCTGACGTAGCCCTGCTTGGCCTGGTCGAAGCCGTGCCCCGACGCACAGCGCAGGGTCCGCCCGTCCAGGGCGAGCGGCCGGGCGCAGTGCGGGCAGGCCAGGTACTGCTCGATGTCCTGCAGCAACGTCGGTGGTCCTCGCCGGTCCGGGGGTGGGCCACCAGCTTACTGAGGGCTCAGTCGGCTTCGCCCTCGCCGTCGTCGTCGCCGCTGACCTCTTCGTCCTCGGGGTCCTCGACGATCCAGCCGGCCAGCCGCTCGGAGACGCCGCTGACGCTCAGCTTGCCCTCCCGGATCGCCCGGGCCAGGCTGCGCACCTCGCGCGCGGTGGTGGCCACGTTGCAGCCGCTGGCCACCAGGTAGGAGTACGCGACGGCGGTCGCGAACAGTTCGTTGGTCCGCTCCAGCGCGGGGACGCGGATCAGCTGGTGCATCAGGGCCGCGGCGCGGTCCTGCGGTTCGGGGTAGACGGTGATGTCGAATATCTCGGCCTGGTGCCGGGCGACGGCGGCGAGCAGGGATCCGTAGTCGGTCACCTGGGGGTCGCCCGGGGTGTACTGCTCGGCGGTCATGAGCAGCCAGGACAGGTCTACCTCAAGTTTCAACGGCGCACGTCCTGGAGCTCGGAGCCGGCGAACTCGGCGAGGAAGGCGCTCTCGTACTCCTTCATGAACTGGGCCGCGGTGTCGACGAACAGCCGACCGGCCTCGCCCATGTCCTGGCGCACGAGCCGTTCGATGTACTGGTTCATGCTGATCCCCTGCTGCTCGGCCCGCTCGCGGGCGATCTCGGCGGTCGTGGCATCCACCCTGACGTTCAGCTGCTTCTTGGTCATGCTTCACGCTAGCGCCGATGTGCTAGCACAACAAGGGCGCATTCCGGCCGCCTCACTCCTGTACCCGCGCGCGGGGCGCTTACCCCCTCCGACGGACCGGCCGCTCCGCTCAGGGCATCGGCAGGTCGTGTCCGCCGACCCGGCAGCACCACACCGCCCGACCGTCCGTCAGTCCCGGGTGCAGGCCCGCCCCGTGGTCCCGGCAGACCGGCCAGACCCTCAGGTGGACGTGGGCGACGAAGGTCTGGACGGCGTCCGCGACGGTTACCTTCGCCTCCTCCAGGCCCAGCGCGCGGACCTGCTCGCCGAACAGGCCGACCGAGCCGATCGGGTCGAAGTCGCACTCCGCCTCGACCTCCGGCCGCAGGTCGTCGAGCGGGAGCCCGAGGTCCCGCTCGGCCGCCGCGCGCAGTGCCGCCAGGGCGGTTTCGGCCAGCGCGGCGCGGCGCTCCAGCATCAGCTCGGGCAGGTACGGCGGCGCGACCTCACCGTGCGCGTCCCGGACGGCGCGCAGCCAGGCCAGCGCGTCGTCGGACAGCCAGGCCGGGTCCAGGTCCAGCTCCGGTTCCCCGGCGAGCACGGCCAGCCAGGTGTGGAAGGGGTCGTTCCCGCTCGTCGTCACGCCGGGCAACGCTAACGGGGGTCAGTGCGGGTCGCCCTCGATTTTCCCGGCCAGGGCCCGGGCAGTGGGCGGGAGTTCGCGCCACTGCCGGGTGAGCAGGACGAGCGCGAGGGCCAGGTAGACGTAGCTGAGGACCAGCCGGTCGTTCTCGCCGGGGAGGACGAACTGCACCACGAACAGCGCGAAGAGCAGGCCCGCCTTCCACGGCAGGAAGCGCAGGTCCAGCAGCAGGACGACGGCCAGCACGGTCTGGGCCGCCGTCAGCAGCACCTCGTCCACCTGACGCTCCACCAGCGGGAGCGCCCAGCTGCCGCCGCCCGCCGCGTAGGCGAGCGGGAGGCAGGCGATCAGCAGGGTCCACTGGTTGACCTTGCTGGAGAGCAGGGCGCCGAGCCCGTCGTCGCCGCGCAGCCGCCAGGCGAAGACCACCGCGACGATCAGCTCGGGGGCCTCCGAGGCCAGCGGGGCCAGCCACTGCACCAGCAGGAAGCGGTCGATGCCGAGCGAGGCGCCGGCGTCGACCAGCGAGGTGGCGAAGGGCTCGGCGCAGGCGAAGACCACGGCGGCCGCGACCGCGAACACCAGCACCGTGGTGGGACGCCTGCGCCGGGCCGGGAGGGCGGCCAACCGGGCCGGGACGCCGATCAGTTCCTCCTCGTCCGTCTCGCTGCAGCGGCCGATCCGGTAGAGGTAGCAGGCGTACCAGACGATCAGCACGACGCCGACCAGCCAGGAGATCTCCCTGGTCAGCGGCATCAGGAAGGCGAAGACGGCGGCCGCACCGAGGAACGCGACGTCGATCCGGCGGTGTTCGCGCAGGCTCACGCCGGGGCGCACGCCCGCCCGCCGGGCCGCGAAGTACGCGGCGAGCGCCACCATCGGCCACCCCACGCCGACCAGCAGCCGGTTCGCGCCGGTCATGTTGGCTGCGGCGTAGGCGGCGTACTCCGGCTTGGAGCCCGCCGTGTACGCGAACCAGAGGTCCACGGCGTACTCGGGCAGGACAGCGATGAACGCCAGCAGCGCCAGCGCCAGCGGCCCCGCGATGTCGGCCCGGGCGGTCTCGGCCGCCCACATCAGCAGCAGCGCGGCCGAGAGCACCCCGAGCCCGAACAGCACCATCCCGGGCACCGGATCCAGGTGCACCCCGGCCAGCCGCAGCACCACCGCGGGGGCGGCCCCGAGGACAACGGCACCACGGGCGGCGGCTCGCCGGTCACCGTTCCATCCGCCCCGCGGACCGGGCCAGACCGTCGGCCGCCGCGCCGCAGCGAGCGGCCAGTTCGGTGATCCGCTCCCGGAACGCCTCCGCCTGCGGGCCCTCCCAGCCCAGTGCGGCGACGGCCTTCAGCAGCCGCTCCTCGTGCTCGCGCAGGGTGGTGGCGTGCAGGCGCAGCCCGGCGACCGGCGCGGACGGCTGCGGACGGCGGGCGGCGGGGAACTCGGTCACGGTCGGCTCCAGGGGGCGAAGGCGTTGGTCACGCCGTCGAGGGCGTCGGCGAGTTCGGGGTGGTGCCGGAGCAGGACCGTCACCATGGTGCTGCGGTCGATCCAGCGCAGGCCCTCGGGGGTGTAGACCTCGGGGCGGTAGTCGGTGGTGAAGAAGCGGTCGCTCTTCAGCCGCCGGCTGGCCATCAGCACGAAGATCCGGAACAGCGAGTCGCTGAAGCCGAATCCGGCCGGGCGCGGCTCGGCGAGGTTCCCGACCAGGGTGTCCACCAGGTCCAGCCGGCCCTGGTACACCTCCTCCAGCAGCTTGCTGTCGGCCTGGTGACCGCCCGTCAGCTCCTCGAAGGAGGTGACGGGGCGCTTGCGCAGCATCTGCCGGTAGGCGTTGTAGCGCGGGATGCCGCGCTCGCGGTCGCGCAGCACGTCCACCGTCCCGAGGTCCAGGTGCTCCCCGGTGAGCCGGGCGAGGTCGCGCAGCCCGTCGGGGTGGTTGTGGAGCACCAGGGCGCCGGGGTGGGCCGTGCCGAAGGAGTAGAAGAGGTCGCTCATCCCGTACTGGTCCACCGAGCTGCGGGTGGTGGCGCCCTGCATGTCGTCGAGGCCGATGCGGTGCCGGACGCCGCCGCCGCGGTGGTCGCGGACGGTCAGCTCGTCGGGGATCAGCGGGTGCAGCCGGTAGGCCGAGACGAACTCCTCGGTCATCGAGAACGGCGCCGCGTGGTGCTCGGTCGGCGAGCCGAGGATGCCGCTGAGCATCTCCCCCTTGCCGATCCGGCCGAACCGCCGGCTCACCCAACGGGGCAGCACGCCGTACCAGTTGGCGTTCATCGCCCGGTGCAGCACCGGGGTGTCGAGGATGCCCGGGGTCCACTCCACCGTGTGGATCTTCGCCATCAGCGCGGTGTTCACCAAGCGGGCGGTGTGGAACAGGCGTTCGTCGTCCCAGGCCGGATGGTGCGCGCGCAGGTGGTCGCAGATCGCGTTGTGCTCCTTGGCGAACAGGGTGTGCAGCAGCGACAGTCCGGCCCAGTAGTCGCCGTTCATCCCGGTGGCGTCCAGGCAGCCCATCCCTGGCCGCGGGTCGACCGGCAGCCGGCCCCCGGGAAGCGCCATCCGGCCGTCCTCACCGGTGCGCAGCGAGCGGCAGGTGGCCTCGTCGGAGCCGTAGACCTGCGAGCCGTCCCACCAGTGGGTGAGGGTGTTCTCGTAGGTGGGCGGCGCGCCGGGCGTGGTGTGCGCCAGCGGGTCCGGGCGGGTGCGCTTGACCCGCATCGGGCAGGCGGCCCAGTCGTCGTCGTCCGCCAGCGGGACGGTGAACGGCTCGGCCTCCGCGTTGTCGCCGTGGTTCGCCCAGCCGTGGTTCTCGAACTGGATCCAGGCGGCCGCCAGCAGGTTGAGGCTGCGGGCCGGGACGAAGGAGCGGCGGGCCAGCAGCTGCCGGCTGACCTCCCGTGGGCTGGGGGTCATCAACTCCCGCTCGCTGCCCGGGTGGCAGAGCTCCAGCGGGGCGTTGCGGTCGAGCCGGGTGCCGGCCCGTCCCATGTCCTCGTCGTACGGGTCGTAGCCGGAGCCGTCGTAGGAGCGGTACGGCGCCAGGGTCGCGCTCGGGCGGCGCGGCCGCTCGCCGCCCGCGCCGTAGGTGTCGTGCAGGTTGTGCCGGCGCAGCTCGTCGCGGATCACCTTGAGGTTCAACAGGCCGATGGGGGTCGGCAGTTGATGCCACTCCCGACTCCGGTTGACCCGGGCGAAGACCGCCGATCCCAGGCGCTCCAGGGCGCCGGGCGGGCCGTAGGCCGGGCCTGCGGCCGAGGGTGCCCGCGGCGCGGGCGGCGGCGCGGTCGGCGGCACGGTCGGCGGCACCTGGCGGGCCGCGGGGAGGACGGCAGCGGCGGGCTCGCTGCGGGGCGTACTGGTCTCGGTCATCGCGGTCCCTCAGCGGTCGTAGAGCGAGAAGAGGCGGTTGCCGGTCACCCGGCCCCGGTACGGCGCCAGTTCGGCGTCCACGTGGGCGGCGGCCTCCGTGGCCTCGAACTCCAGGTTGTGCGCGTAGCGCTCGGCGGCGTGGCAGAGCGGGAAGGCCCGGGTGTCGTCGACCCAGGTGTACTCGGTGAACCCGGCCGGCAGCGCGTACGGCGACAGGGCCGAACGGCCTTCCAGGCTGGGCACGATGTCGTGCTCGTTGACCAGCGAGAAGACCTTGGTCCTGGGGTCGGCCGGGCGCTTGGCGTCGATCGGGGAGCCGATCGCCACCACGTGGGTGACGGTGTAGACGGCGGTCAGGTCCCGGTTCCCGGCCAGGTTCATCGCGGTGACGCCGCCCTGGCTGTGGCCGACCAGGGCGAGTTCGGCGCCGGACGGGATGAACGAGCGCAGCGCCTTCGCCACCGCCCGCGCGTACGGCGAGTCGGGGCGGCCCACGGCGTTGAAGGCACCCACCAGGTCCTGCGGGCTGTCGGCGTTGAAGCTCCGTGCCATGCCCGCGAGTTGGACCACGTAGCGGAGCACCCCGTCCGGCCCGGTCACCTGCTGCACCAGCAGGGTGCCGCCGGTGCCGATCAGGTCGATGTTGCGCACGTAGCCGGTGATGGTGCCGGTGGTGTCCAGGCCGGCGGCCAGCGCGGCGTCCGGCACCAGCGGCTCGGCCCGGCCGGGCCCCCGGTCGAAGAACTCCCAGAAGCCGGCGCCGAGTCCGAGCAGCGGTTCGGCGGTCATCGCCTTCCCGGTCGCGACCTGCCAGCCGGCCCCGTCGTTGAGCGGGTTCTCGTCGGTGAGCGCGTTCCAGGCCAGGATGTCGGCGAAGGAGGGCGCCAGCATCGCGAAGGCGTGCTCGGCGCCGTCGCTCTCCAGCAGGGACCTGAAGATCCGGACGGCGTCGCGCTGCCGGTCCTGCTCGATCGCGGCCAGGATGCGGCTGGTGGACGGGTTCTCCAGCAGCTCCGGGTGGGTGACGGCGGCCGCCCGGATCCGCGCCTTCAGCCCGGCCACCGCCAGACTGACCGCCAGGCTCTCCCGGCTGGTGAACACGCCGGCCAACCAGGCCGCCCGCGGCAGCGGGCCGCGCCCGCGCGGCGCCCAGCCGAGGCCGGCCGGATCGGTGAGGGTCCGCAGCAGACCGCGCCAGGCACCCCGGCGCACGGCCTCCGGCGCACGGGCGCCCAGCGTCAGCTCGGAGACGTACGCGGCGGCCTCGCCCACCGCCTCGGCGGCCTCGGCGAGTTCGCGGCACAGGTGGTGCAGGGTGGCGACGTCCGGCTCGGTGGCCAGCGTGTGGGGCATGGGGATCGGATCCTCCCGACAAGGGACAGGGACGGTGCGCGGGGGACGTGAGTGGCTACACCGGGGGCGCGGGGAACTGCGCGCGGGGGAACGGCAGCACCGGCAACTGACTGACGGCGGTTCAGTTGCCGGTGAGCCGCCTTCCGACCCGCGCAGTTCCTCGCGCCCCCGGTGGCGAAGCCACGTGCGCCCACGGGATCACCACTAGCGCGGGACGAGGCCGAGCCGGAGGGTGGTGAGGTCGACCGAGCCGGGCAGGGGGCGGTGGGCGTCGAGGAGGGGGCGGCGGGCGGTGACGCGGTGGCCGCGCAGGACCTCGGCGACCAGGGCGGTGAGCACCAGCAGCCCCAGGTCCGCCCCCGGGCAGCGCCCCCCGCCGTGGCTGAACGGGGCCATCACCGGGTCGAGTTCGGCCCCGGGCACCAGCCACCGCGCCGGGACGAACAGGTCCGCCCCCCGCACCTGCTCCGGGTCGCGCTGGTGGAAGGCCGCGGGCAGCAGCAGCGTCGTCCCGGCCGGGTGCCTGACGCCCCGCCAGGTGGTCTCGGCCCGCGTCACCCGCACCAGGTCCGGCACCAGCGGGAACAGCCGCAACGCCTCCCGCACGCAGGCCCGCACCCGCGGCAGCCCGGCCCCGGCCGGGCCCCCGGCCGGGCC